>NZ_JACARS010000063.1:0-9030 GCF_013386485.1 Pseudomonas sp. P7758
CCCACCCGCCCGCCGACGTCGGTGTACGGCGGCATGGAGACCAAGGTCCTCGACACGCCGCGTTCGGTGGTGCAGATCAACGCCGAGCAGTTGGCCAACGACTCGATCCGCAGCGCCGATGACCTGGTCAAATACGCCCCCGGTATCACCCGGGGCGGCGGCCAGAACGCCGGCATCGCCCCGCAGTTTCGCGCCCAGGGCTCCGAGGTGTTCCAGGACGGCCAGCGCGGTTACGGCGTGCGCCACCCGGCGAACTTCAACGCCTACGAAGGCGCCGACATCGTCGCCGGGCCGTCGTCGGTCACCTACGGTTCGGTGTCCGGCAGCGGCGGCTATGTGAACTACCTGAGCAAGAAACCCGACTTCAATGAGTTCAAGACCAAGCTCAGCGGTGAGCTGGGCTCGTGGATACCGGACGGCACGTCCCGCAGTTGCAACAAATTCAGCATCGACAATACCGGGCCACTGAGCGACAACCTGGCCTACCGCCTGAGCATCACCAAGCAGCGCCAGCAGGACTTCTACGACAACGTCGACAACAATTTCGACGCGTTCTACGGCGCCCTCGCCTGGCGCAACGACAACGTGCGGGTGGACTGGAACGCCAGCTACGACAACTACTACGACTACAACATCACCCACGGCTGGAACCGCGCCACCCAGGACCTGGTGGACAACGGCAAGTACTACGCCGGGCGCGCCACGCCGATTATCCAGAACGGCAACACCCTGTGGTCGCCGGTGCTGGCCTCTGGCGCCGCCGATGCGCCAACCCTCGGCTGGGTCAAGCGCCAGCGCAATGCCCAGGGCCAATACAGCGTGGTGGACGGCAGCTTCCAGACCGCCTCGCCCAACACCCAGAGCAACCCCGGCAGCCTGCGGGGCTGGGTGTATGACCCGACGCTGGCGGGCAACGGCGAACGCTCGCTGTCCTCGCAAACCGGGCAACGCAAGGAAGACGAAAGCAGCTCCCGGCGCTTTACCACGCAACTGCGCGTCGAGGCCGACTTGTCGCCCACCATCACGCTGGCCAACAGCACGTTCTACGAACGCTCCAAGGACATCACCGACGCCGTGGGTTCGTTCCAGGTGCAGTCCAAAGACAACATCTTCGACAACCGCTTCGAATTCCGCTCGCGCAATGAAACCCGCCTGGGCGGCTGGACCCTGCGGGATGACAGCAACACCGGCCTGATCTATCGCCGCGAATTCAACCAATCGATTGCGGCCAATAACAGCTTCGGCTCCACCATCAACGCCTATGACCTGACCCAGAACCCCTCGGGCAAGAACCCCGGCGACCTGCTGGGCCTTACCGGTGCCAACCCCGCCGGCGGCAATGGCGCATGGATCGGCCAGCCCGGCGTGCCGCAGTATTCCAACTACTACGGCTGGCTGAACCTGCCGCCGATGTACCCGGCCGGGCACGGGCTCTACGCCGAGTCTGTAGCGCCCTACACCGCCGAAAGCACCTGGACCACCAAGACCCTGTTCAGCCAGCACAACCTCAAGTACGGCGACTACTTCGGCCTGAACATCGGTGCCAGCCGCAGCTGGATCGAGGCCGAGATCGACAACCCGTTCGTGCTCGCCGGCGGCAACCCGCGCAAGGACAGCGACAACTACCGGCTGTTCGCGTTCCAGGTCAGCCCCTACGTCAAGCCCACGGAAAACACCACGCTGTATTACACCTTCGATCGCTCGCTGGCGGTCAACACCGGGTTCTTCTCCAACGGCCTGGGCTGGGGCAGCGGCAGTGGCGCCAACCAGCTCAACCCGTTGGCGTTCCAAAGCCTGAGCGTGTTGCACGAAGTGGGCGTGAAGGTCGAAGCGGTGCCCAACCAATTGTTCATGACCCTGGCCGCGTTCAAGCAGGCTCGGGACCAGGCGCCAGACAGCAACAACAGCATCGCGCGGCTGGTGATCAAGGGCGTGGAAGCCACCGTGCGCTATCAGCCGGATGACCACCTGCGCAGCGGCCTGAACCTGTCCAAGCTCAATGCCTACAACGAATTCACCTCCCAGGCGGGATTTGCATCGGCCGGGTTCGTGCCCGACAACGGCACGGTGTTCGGCGATAACAACAGCCTCAACCAGCGACCTTCCGGGCGTTTCGACGCGGTGCAGATTCCCGAATACACCGCCAGTGGCTACGTCGACTACCGCTTCGACTCGGGTTTTGGCGCCGAGCTGTCCGGCTGGTGGACCAGCAACTGGTACCTGAACCTGAGCAAGACCGTAAAGATCCCCAACGAATACAACCTCGACCTTGCCGTGTACTACCGCCAGCCGCAGTGGAGCACCACCTTGCGCGTGCTGAACCTGACCAACGAACTGAACTTCGTCAGCGGCCTGGCCGGCTCCACCAACACCTTCCTGCAACCGATGCCGGGCCGCACCTTGCTGGCCCAGGTCGACTACCAGTTCTAACCCTCAAAGGAGCCCCAGCATGTCCATTGAATTTGTCGGCATGATCTTCCCTCGCCAATGGTCCGAGACCCGTGGCGTGCGCAGCCCGGATTTCGACCTCGACTTTATCCGCCACCACGCCCGCGCCCATGAACACGCAGGCTTTGACCGGGTACTGATCGCCAGCGGGCCCGGCAGCGCCGACAGCCTGCAAATCGCCGCCTACGCGGCGGCGCACACCGAGCGCCTGGGCTTCATGATCGCCCACCGCCCGGGGCTGACTGCGCCGACGGTCGCAGCCCGCGCGTTTGCCACGCTGGACCACACCACCGGCGGCGGGCGCATTCGCCTGCATGCCATCACCGGCATCACCGCCGAACCCCAGGAAGGCGACTTCCTGCTGGACAAGACCGAGCGCTACCAACGCACCGACGAATACCTGGAGATCGTGCGGCGCACCTGGACCGCCGAGGAGCCTTTCGACTTCGAGGGGAAGTACTTCAACATCAAGGGCGCGTTTTCCCCGGTCAAGCCGCTGCAACAGCCACACATTCCGATTTCGTTTGGCGGGTCGTCGGACATTGCCTACCAGATTGCGGTCAAGCATGCGGACCTGTATGCGCTGTGGGGCGAACCGTTGAGCGGTGTGGCGGAGCAGATTGCCAAGCTCAAGGCGGCGGCCAGTGCGGCGGGTGTACAGGCGCCAAGGGTGAGTTTGTCGGTGCGCCTGATTTTGGGCGCGACCGAGGAACTGGCCTGGCAACGGGCCGAGCAGATTCTGGAGCAGATCAAGGCCAACCCGCAGTTCGCGGCGGGCAGCCCGTGGCAGAAGCGGATCAAGGGAACGGGATCGGAACGGTTGCTGGCAGCGGCGGCTTTAGGCGATCGGCATGACCGCGCGTTGTGGATGCCGACGGCGACGGCCGTTGGGGCGTATGGCGACACCACGGCATTGGTGGGCACACCGGAGACCGTGGCCCAGGCGCTGCTGGATTATGTGGATCTGGGGGTCACGACGTTTTTGAACCGGGGGTACGACCCGCTGTATGACACCGTGGATTATGGGCGGTGGATCATCCCGGCGGTGCGCGAAGAGGCTCGGCGCCGCAAGGCCGCGTAAAGGCGGCCTCCGCTATCGCCGGCAAGCCGGCTCCTACAGGTGTGCGCCTTTTACCGTAGGCGCCGGCTTGCCGGCGATCACTGCGCAGCAGTGCCAATCAGCCCAGCGATGGCGAATGCTCAAGCAACGTCTGCGTATACGCCGCCTGCGGCTGATCCAGCACGCTATCCACCGCGCCCTGCTCCACCACCCGCCCGACCTTCAGCACCAACACCCGGTCGGCAATCGCCCGCACCACGCCCAGGTCATGGGTGACGAACAGCAACGTCAACCCGTCCCGCTGCAACTGGCGCAGCAAATCCAGAATCGACGCCTGCACCGAGACGTCCAGCGCCGAGGTGATTTCATCGCAGATCAGCAGCTTCGGTTCGCACAGCAATGCCCGGGCAATTGCCACGCGCTGGCGCTCACCGCCGGACAGGCTATGGGGATACAACTCGCCCACCGAAGCCGGCAGCGACACCCGCTTGAGCACCGCCTCCACCCGCTCACGCGCGGCACTGCCTTTAACCGCAAAGAAGTGCTCCAGCGGTGCGCTCAAGGTCTGGTACACCGTCTGCCGGGGATTCAATGCCCGGTACGGGTTCTGGAAGATGTACTGAATCTGGTGCCGCAAGCCCGCCTCGCGCTGCCGTGCCTGTAACGGCAGCGGTTGCCCCGCGTAACGCAGCTCGCCTTCGGCATTCTCCCCCAACCCGGCAACGGCCCGCGCCAGGCTGGTCTTGCCGGAACCGGACTCGCCCACCAGCGCCAGGCACTCCCCCGGCAGCAATTGCAGGGACACGTCAAACAGCACCTGGCGGTCATACGCCACGTTCAACCCGCTGATCTCCAGCAAGGCCTTGTCGGTGCGCGCGTCCATCGCTGCAATCGGCGCCAGGGCGATGCGCTGCAACGGCTGACCATGGGGTGCAAGACACGCCACTTCATGTCCTGGCGACAGCGTCTGCAATAGCGGTTCCTGCTGCGAACACCCTGCCCGAAAACGCTCGCACCGCGGCCCGAAGCCACAGCCTTGAGGCCGCTGCCCAGGCGCGGGGGCATGCCCGCCAATCGCCCGTAATTCAAGGCGCCCGGCCACATCGGGAATCGCCGCCAACAAGCCCCGGGTGTAGGGATGGGATGGCCGACTGAACAAGGCGTCCCGAGTAGCCGTTTCAACAATCCGCCCGGCGTACATCACCATCACCCGGTCCACCAGGTCCTTGATCACCGCCAGGTCATGGGACACATACACCGCCGCCACGCCCTGGCTTTTGCACAAGCGGCGCAAGGTGGTGAGGATATGCGCCTGGGTGGTGACGTCCAGGGCGGTGGTCGGTTCGTCCAGCACGATCAGCCGCGGTTGCAGCACAAACGCCAGGGCCAGCATCACTCGCTGTTGCTGGCCGCCGGATAGTTGATGAGGGAAACGGCGCAAGAACTGCGGGTCATCCGGCAAACCAACATCACGCAAGGTTTCAATGATGCGCTGTCGCTGCGCCGCCTTGTCCAGGCGCAGTTGATGCACCGCCAGGGTTTCATCCAACAGGCTGCCAATGCGCAGCGCCGGGTTGAGCGCCGTGGCCGGGTCCTGGGCGACATAGCCGATCAGGCTGCCACGGGCACGGCGCAACGCTTCACCTTCCAGGCCCAATAACGCCTGGCCCGCGACATGCACCTGGCCACCGACAATCTGTGCGCCGCGTCGGGCATGGGCCAGCAGCGCGGTAGCCAAGGTGGTCTTGCCGGACCCCGACTCACCCACCAGCCCGAGGATTTCCCCGGCTTCCAGGCTGAAGGACACGCCGGACAACACGTCCACCTGCCCCGCCAATTCAACCCGCAAGCCACTGACCTGCAGCACCGTCGTCGTCATCTGCGCGATTGCATTCATGGCTGTTTTTCTCCCAGGCGTGCGCTGCTGCGGCCGATGCCTTCAGCGATGATATTGGTGCCATAGGCAAACACGCCGATCAGCACAGCGGGGGCCAACACCGCCCAGGGCTGCACCAGCAACCCGGCCTGGTTTTCATTGATCATCAAGCCCCAGTCCGCCGTCGGCGGCGCCACGCCATAACCGAGGAAGCTCAGGCCCGAGAGCATGCCCACCCCCCAGGTCAGCATGTTGCCAAAGTGCACCAGCAACGGCGTAAGGATGTTCGGCAGGATCTCCTTGAACAGGATCCGCCGCCGCGAGTAGCCCATCATCTGCGCGGCCTCGACAAACTCCTGCCCCGCCACTGCCACCGCGCTGGCCCGCGCCAGGCGGATCACCCCCGGGATAAACGCAATCGACACCGTGAGCACGATCAACCACGGCGCGCGGCCGAGCATCGAGACAATCAACAACACCAGGATCAGGTCGGGAAACGCCAGGGACACGTCCGCCAGCCAGGTGATCAACTGGTCCAGGCGCCGCCGCGACAGCCCCGCGAGCAAGCCGAGGGTGCTGCCGACGGCCAGGGCAATGCTCGCCGCCGCCACGGACATCCACAGCACCGAGAGGCCGCCGCTGAGCAGCCGCGACAACACGTCATGCCCCAGGAAGTCATACCCGAGCAGCGCCCACCCCGTGGGCGCGCCGTACACCGGCCCGACCATGTCCGTCGAGCCATGGGGCGCCAGCAACGGACCGAACAGCGCCACGGCAATGACCAGCAAGGTGATCAGCGCGCCCTTGCGGGTTTGCGGTTCGGCCAGCCAGCGGGAAATTCGCGTCTTGCTCATGCATCACCTCGGGAGCGCCGCCACCACGGGGTGATGCCCCGGCGGTTGCGCGAAATCAGGGTCACGCGACGGGCCGTGCGCAGCTTGGGCGTGAGCAGCACCGTCAACAGGTCGGCCAACAGGTTGATCAGCACCACCGCCAGGGTGATCACCAGCACGATGGCCTGGATCATCGGCAAGTCGCGCATCTGGATCGCCGCGTTGAGGGCGGTGCCGATGCCGGGGTAACTGAAGATCACTTCGGCCAGCACTGCGCCGCCGATCAGCGTGCGCAAGGTCAGCGCCACGCCCTGGATCGCCGGGACCAGCGCGTTGGGCAAGGTATGCCGCCACACGATCCGCCAATGGGGAATGCCCCGCAGCCGTGCGGCGATCACGTAGTCGGACTCCAGCGCGTCGATCATCGCGGCGCGCACCATGCGCGTGAGGTACGGCAGCGCCGACAGGCTCAGGGCCAGAACCGGCAGCACCAGGAACGGCAACTGGCGCCACAGCGACTGATCCGGGTCGAGGATCGACACCGCCGGCAACCAGTCCATATGCGGCATGGAAAACAGCAGCACCAGGCCGATGGCCAACAGAAAGCCCGGCGTGGCCTTGAGGAAAATCAGCAACGACAGGCTCCAGCGATCGAGGTGGCTGTCGCGGCGCAGCGCCAGGTACACGCCGAGGCCCAGCGCCGCCGGCACCACCACGGCGATCACCCCGGCGAGCAACGCCAGGGTGTAGCCGAAACGCCCCCACAGGATGCTGCCGACCGGCGCGTTGGAATCCAGTGACACCCCGAGGTCGCCACTCAGGGCCGAGCCGAGCCAACGCAGGTATTGGCGCAGGATCGGTTGGTCCAACCCCAGTTGGTGTTGCAGGGTGAGGATGCTCTCCAGTGGCGCGTCGGGGCCGAGGATCACCCGGGCCGGGTCCGATGGCAGCGCCTGGGTGGCGATAAACACAACCAGGCTGATCACCCAGGCGGTAAGCAGGCCGTAGCCCAGGCGGCCGATAAACCATGACAACCAGGCCGGCGTTCGCAAGGGTTTAGACATGGTTCAACCACAGCTCGTCAAAGCGCCAGGAGGCGAAGGTGGTCTGTTCCGGCGTGAGGCCGCCGACCCGCACCGAGGCGGCGTCCAGCACATCGTTGAAACCCCAGATCAGCAGGCCGCCGCGTTCGTGTTGAATCTGCTGGGCCTCGTGCACCAGGCCTTTGCGCAATTGCACATCCGGCTGGGCCAGGGCCTGGCGATACAGCGCATCGAAACGCTGGTCATGGAAGTTGCTGCGGTTGTAGATCGCCAAGGGCGCGTCGTTGTGCAACGCCGATGCGAGGAAGCCACGGGCCGGGGTCGAACCCGGTGAGAGTTGCCACTGCTCGCGCTGCGGGCCGTTGAATACCGCGCCGTCGACCTGGGTCACGCGAACCTCCACGCCAGCCTTCTTCGCCTGTTGCGCAAACGCCAAAGCGGCATTCACGCCGGCGCCTGACGGGGTCGTCAGCTCCACCCGCAGATCGGTCTGCCCGGCCTGGCGCAGCAGCGAGCGCGCTTGCTCAAGGTCATGGGGGCGCTGCGCAATGTCGTGGTTGTAGGTGGGGTCGTGGGGCGAATACAGGTCATTGGCGATGCGCCCGAAACCGTTGAGGCCCCGGTCCACCAACTCTTGCCGATCAGCCAGCAAGCGAAACGCCTGGCGCACCCGTACGTCGTCAAACGGCGGCTTGGCCAGGTTCAGGTTGAAGCCGGTAAACGAGGTGCTGGGCGACACGCACAGCGACAGGCGCGAGTCGGCCTTGAGCAGCGCGCTGTGCTCGGCCTGCACGCCGCTGGCGACATCGATCTGCCCGGCACGCAATGCGGCCACCCGCGAGACCTGGTCCTTGAATTCGATGATTTCCAGTTCGTCGGCATAAGGCTGGCCGGGTTTGTAGTAATTCTCGAACCGGCTGTAGAGCGAGCGCTGGCCGGGCACGAAGCGCTTGAGTTTGTAGGGGCCGGCGCCCACCGGATTGGTGATTGGGTCGTAGTCGGTGGGGACGATGCCACCGAAGCTGATCAGGGTTTCATCCAGCGGGAAAAAGCTCTGGCCCTCCTTGAAACGGATTTCGATGGTGCGCTCATCCAGCTTGCGCAGCGCATTGCGGTCGATGGCGCCCACCAGTCCGGCAAACGGCGAGGCAAGTTTCGGATCGGTGAGGCAAGTTTCGGATCGGTGAGGCGCAGCAGCGAGAACAGCATGTCGTCGGCGCCGATGGTCTTGCCGTGGTGGAACTCCAGGCCCGGCTTGATGCGGATGGTCCAGGCGCTGGCATCGGCGTTCGGCTCGGCGAACTCGGCCAGGGCCAGGCGGGTACTGACGTCGGTGTTCCATTCCCAGAACTTGCTGTACAGCGCCCAGCCGCGAATGATCCCGCCGCCCACCGGTTTGTGGGCATCGAGGTTGCCGGACTGGTCGCCGTCGATAATGCCGATGCGCAGGCGTCCGCCGGTGGTCGGTGTGGTCGACAACACCGCAGTCGGCGCCGCCCCGCTGTCACAACCACCCAGCAGCAAGCCGCCGCCGATGGCCAGGCTGTTGCCGAGAAACACTCGGCGGGAAAATCCTTCGCTCATCAGCTACGCCTCTTGCTGCTGCACGGCGTTCAGACGCGGCACATCAAAACCATGGTCCAGGTCGAGCAACGGGAACAGCAGGTCTGCCACCCGGTGCGCCTCATCGATCAGCGGGAAACCCGACAGGATGAACGCCGAGGTGCCCTGGGCTTCGTACTCACGGATACGCTCGGCCACCTGTTCGGC
>NZ_JACARS010000064.1:0-61602 GCF_013386485.1 Pseudomonas sp. P7758
AACACATATCAGCCGTTACCCAAATAACGGATATACACCCAAAACCCACCTCAGCCCCGCCGACTCCCCAGCCATTCCTCCCGGGTAATCTCCCAGATATCCTTGGGCAAACTCCCCGCGACAAACTGCCCTTCATCCGTCCTGACCAACCGCATCCCCGTCCGCTCGGAAATCCTGCGAGACGCCACGTTCGGCGCCGCCTTGGGCACGCGCATCACAGGCCGCTCCAGCACCTCAAACCAATACTCAGTCACCGCCGCACTGGCCTCGGCCATCAACCCCTGGCCCTGCCACTGCGGCGCCAGCCAAAAGCCGCGGTTGTTGTCCACCTCATCCATCAGGCTGACATTACCAATCAACACCCCAGGCGCGCTTTTCAGGCGGATCGACCAATGCCACTCCTCACCCCGGGCCATCGCCGGCAATGCAACATGCTCCAGATAGCTGCGCGCACCATCCGCCGGGTACGGCCAGGGCACCAGGGCATTCAGGTAACGCACCACTTCCCAGTGCGGAAATTGCTGCTGGACACCCTCGGCATCCTCCAGCGTCAACGGCCGCAGGATCAGCCGTTCGGTATACAGCGTAGGTTGCGCATCCATGTCGTTACCAAGTGGCAGTGTTGGGAAAGTCCAGGGTCCCGCGATCCACAAAGCGCATGGTGCCGAACAGGCCACCTGCGAGTTTCCCGCGCAACACGTACGGCAGGTTATTCAAACTCTGGGTCTGGCTCAAGCCAAGGGTCTGGCGCAACACGGAAAACGCCGAAACGCTCACCGGCACCGTCAGCACCGTCTCCGAAAAGCGTGGGATCGAGCCACCCTGGTCACTCACCCCGGACGCCAGCGGCCGGCCATTGACCTCCAGGTCCAGGGCCACGCCGCTGTAGTCGATCGCGGTTTCATTCGGATTTTGTATCCGCAGCTTCACCGCGAAACGCACTTCCAGGTCCTGGCTCTGCAGCGGCTCGATGCCCACCACGTTGATGTTCACCGGGTCGCGGTTGGGGAACAGCGCGCACGCGCTCAGGGTGAGTAGCAGCAGTGACAAAACCATGAGCTTGCGCATAAAACGGGTTCTCCTATTTCGTGACGTCCGGGTCCTGCATCACTTTGAGGGTGGAGGCTTCCGGATCAAATTCATCTTCTTCCAGTTCTATGAACTCCTCAGGCAGGAAGATGTTCAGCACGATAGCGCAGAACGCCCCCACGGTGATCGGCGACTCGAAGATGTTGTGCAGTGCCTTGGGCAGCTCGCGCAGTACTTCCGGCACCGCCGCCACACCCAGGCCCATGCCCAGGGAGATCGCCACGATCAGCACATTGCGCCGGTGCAGCCCGGCTTCGGCGAGGATCTTGATCCCGGCCACGGCCACGGTGCCGAACATGATCAGCGTGGCGCCACCGAGTACCGGCTTGGGCATCAGTTGCAACACCGCGCCGATCATCGGGAACAGCCCCAGCAGCACCAGCAGCCCGGCAATGAAGTACGCCACATAACGGCTGGCCACGCCGGTCAACTGGATCACCCCGTTGTTCTGGGCGAAGGTCACCATCGGCAAGCTGTTGAAGGTGGCCGCCATCACCGAGTTGAGGCCGTCGGCCAGCAGGCCGGACTTGATGCGCTTGATGTACAGCGGGCCCTTGACCGGCTGTTGCGAGATCATCGAGTTGGCGGTCAGGTCACCGGCGGCTTCCAGGGGCGAAATCAGGAAGATCACCGCCACCGGGATAAACGCCACCCAGTCGAACGAAAAACCGTACTTGAACGGCACCGGTACGCTGATCAGCGGCAACTGGGGCAGGGCGCCCAGGTCGACGCGGCCCATCCACCAGGCCACCACAAAACCCAGGGTCAGGCCGATCACGATCGAACCCAGGCGCAGGAACGCGTTGTTGAAGCGGTTGAGCACCACGATGGTCAGCAACACCAGGGCCGCCAGGCCCATGTTGCCGGCGGCGCCCAGGTCGCTGGCGCCATAACCGCCGGCCATGTCGGTGACGGCCACCTTGATCAGCGACAAACCCATCAAGGTAATGATGGTGCCGGTGACCACCGGGGTGATCAGCTTGCGCAGCTTGCCGATGAACTGGCTGAGCACCACTTCGATAAACGCCGCGAAGAAGCAGATGCCGAAGATCGTCGACAGGATCTCATCGGTGCCGCCGCCCCGGGCCTTGACCATGAAGCCGGCACTGAGGATCACGCTGATAAACGAAAAACTGGTGCCTTGCAGGCACAGCAGGCCCGAACCCACCGGGCCGAACTTGCGGGCCTGCACAAAGGTGCCGAGCCCGGACACAAACAACGCCATGCTGACCAGGTACGGCACTTCGCTTTCCAGGCCCAGCACGCCGCCGACGATCAGCGTCGGGGTGATGATCCCGACAAAGCTGGCCAGCACGTGCTGCAGGGCGGCAAATATCGCCGCGCTGAAGTGCGGACGGTCGTCGAGGCCGTAGATCAGATCGGATTTATAACGGGGGCGAGGGGTTTGAGTGTCAGACAAAATACGGGCCCGGGTAGGAAAAAGGAGGCGCAGGATGCCAGAAAGTGCCAGTTGTCAGAAGTGTGAAAAAATATTTCGAAACATCCCCCATTAAATCCTCAAGCCGGCCGATACCGTTTATAGGCCCACATACCTATTACAACAGTGGCGCCAGCCGGTCAGAGCGGCGCGTTGACGCCCACTGACCGTGTCGCGGCAGGGATGCTCGCAGCCACTACTTCTAAGAGCGCCCCCTATGTCCCTTCGTAACCTGAATATCGCACCTCGAGCTTTTCTCGGTTTCGCCTTCATCGCGTTGCTTGTCGTTATTCTTGGGGGGTTTGCGGCGAACCGCATGACCCTGATTCGTCAGGCATCGGTCGACATGGGCTCCAACCAACTGCCCAGCGTCGGGTATCTGGCGACCATGACCGAAAACGTCCTGCGCCTGCGGATTCTCTCTTTTCGTGTGCTGGTAAACCGTGAGCCGGCGGCTCTGGATGAGGCTCAAACCCGCATGGGTGTGCTGGTGGACAAGGTCAAGACGGCACAGGCCGCTTATGCAGGCATGCCAGCCGGGAACGAAGAAGCGGCGCTGTACAAAACGTTCTCCCTCACGCTCGACAATTATCTGAAGGCCCAGGCCGAGATGGTTGCCCTTTCACAGCAGAACAAGGTCGAAGAGATGCGTGCCTTGATCAATAGCCGTATCAAGGACGGCACCGACCAGATGGGCGAGCAGTTGAATAAACTGATCGCCATCAACGCTGCTGACGCGAAGCAGGCCGACACCGAGGCCGGGCAAAGTTATCAGGATGCAATCACTGGCATCATCGCAGTCTCCGTGATTGCTGCGTTGATGACCGTACTGCTGGCCTGGCTGCTGACGCGCAGTATCGTGACGCCCTTGCGCAAAGCGCTGGAGGTTGCTGAAACCATCGCTGGCGGTAACCTGAGCAAAGCGATCGAAGACGACGGCAAGGACGAACCGGCCCGCCTGATCGGCGCCTTGGCCGCGATGCAGAACAACCTGCGCCAGACCATCCAGCACATCGCCGGCTCAGCCACGCAGTTGGCCTCCGCCGCTGAAGAGCTCAGCGCCGTCACCGAAGAAGCCTCCAAAGGCCTGCAACAGCAAAACAACGAAATCGACCAGGCCGCCACCGCGGTCAACGAAATGACGGCCGCCGTGGAAGAAGTGGCGCGCAACGCGGTGTCCACCTCCGAGGCGTCCAGCCAGTCCAACCAGGCTGCGCGGGAAGGGCGCGACCGAGTGGTGGAAACCGTCGGCGCGATCCAGACCATGACCCAGGACGTGCAAAACACCTCGGTGCTGATCGAAGGCCTGGCCACCCAGGGCCGTGATATTGGCAAGGTACTGGATGTGATTCGCGCGATTGCCGAGCAGACCAACCTGCTGGCCCTCAACGCGGCGATTGAAGCGGCGCGTGCCGGTGAAGCCGGGCGTGGTTTTGCGGTGGTGGCGGACGAAGTGCGGGCCCTGGCCCATCGCACGGCGCAGTCGACCCAGGAAATCGAGAAAATGGTCGCCGGCATCCAGAGCGGTACGGGTGAGGCGGTGCAGTCCATGCAGCAGAGCAACCAGCGCACCCAAAGCACCCTGGAAATGGCGCGGGCTGCCGGTGTGGCCCTGGAGCAGATCACCCAGTCCATCAGTCTGATCAACGAGCGCAACCTGGTGATCGCCAGTGCGTCGGAAGAACAGGCTCAGGTGTCCCGCGAAGTGGATCGCAACCTGGTGAACATCCGCGACCTGGCGACGCAGTCGGCGGCGGGTGCCAACCAGACCTCAGCCGCCAGTCACGAACTGTCGCGCCTGGCAGTGGATTTGAACGGGATGGTGGCGCGCTTCGTCATCTGACCTGAAATACGATCAAAAATGTGGGAGCGGGCTTGCTCGCGAAAGCGGTGTGTCAGTTGATGCATTCGGTGGCTGACACACCGCCTTCGCGAGCAAGCCCGCTCCCACATTGGCTTCTGTGGTGCTTCAGGAATCAGTGTTTCCAGGCGGCTGGGTTCACCAGGTTCTTCGGCTTTTCACCGGCCAGCGCCGCCAGCAGATTGTCCACCGCACACTTGGCCATCGCCTCCCGCGTCTCATGAGTCGCTGAACCGATATGCGGCGTCGCCACCACATTGTTCAAACGCAACAACGGCGAGTCATGCTGCAGTGGCTCGCGCACAAACACATCCAGCCCCGCCGCACGAATCGTGCGCTGTTGCAACGCCTCAATCAGCGCCGGCTCGTCCACCACCTTGCCTCGGGAGATGTTGATAAAGATCGTCTCCGGGCCCATCAACGCGAACTCTTCAGCGCCAATCAAACCTTCGGTTTCAGCCGTCAGCGGCAAGGTCAGGCACACAAAGTCGGCTTCCCGGAGCAGGTCCGGCAGGCTGCGGTATTGCGCGTCAAAACGTTGCTCCACTGCAGGTTTTGGCGAGTGGCTGTGGTAGATCACCGGCATGCCGAACCCGAAGTGCCCACGCTGGGCCAAGGCTTCGCCAATTCGGCCCATGCCGATAATGCCAAGCGTCTTGCCGTGTACATCGCTGCCGAAATGCAGCGGGCCGATGTTCTGGTTCCAGTTGCCGGCGCGCACCATATTGGCCAGCTCCACCACTCGCCGGGCGGTCGCCAGGATCAGGGCGAAGCCGGTATCCGCGGTGGTTTCGGTCAGTACGTCGGGGGTATTGCTGAGCAGGATGCCGCGCTCGGTCAGGTAGTCGATGTCGTAGTTGTCGACACCGACCGACACGCTGGCCACGGCCTCAAGGTTTGGCGCCAGATCCAGCAGTTTGGCATCCAGGCGCAGGCTGGCACCGAGCAAGCCCTGAGCGGTCGGCAAGGCTTCACGCAGTTTGGCCAGGCCGCTTTCATCCAGCGATTCAATAAGCGTGACCTGGGCCTGTTCATGCAGGCGGGCCATCAGCGGTGCTGAGAGTTTCTTGTAGAGCACGACAGACTTTTTCATCAGGTCTTTACCTTCAATTCAAGGGATTGCAGCGGGGCGCGTTCGCGGTCACTGGCGCCGGGCTTGAGAAAGATCGTCAACACCACCGACACCAGCAACGCACCGCTCATCAGCAGGTACGAAGCGCCGGGGGAACCGGTGCTGCTGTTGAGGTAGCCCACCAGGTACGAACCGCCGAACGAACCGAGGGCGCCCATGCTGTTGATCAGCGCCATGGCGCCGCCGGCGACGTTGGCCGGAAGGATTTCCGGGACGATCGCAAAAAACGGCCCGTAAGGCGCATACATACAGGCCCCGGCGATCACCAGCAGGGTGTACGACCACCAGAAGTGTTCGGCGCCGAGCACGTAGGACGCATAAAACGCGATGGAGGCGATCAGCAACGGTGGCCACACAAAACGTTTACGTTTTTGCAGTTTGTCCGAGCCCCAGGACACCGCCAGCATGCCGATCACCGCCGCCAGGTACGGCAGCGCCGACAGCCAGCCGGCCTCGACCATGTCCATTTTCAGGCCGGCCTTGAGAATCGACGGCAGCCACAGCACGAAGCCATACACGCCAATGCTCCAGCAGAAAAACTGCAGCGCCAGGATGATCACCTTGGGTGAGCGAAAGGCCTCGGCGTAGTTCTTTACCGCCTTGATGCCCACTTGTTCTTCGGCGAGGGCGGTTTCCAGGTCTTTTTTATGCTGGGCGCTCAGCCATTTGGCGTCTGCGGGTTTTTCATCCGCCAGCTTCCACCAGATAAACGCCCACAGCACCGCCGGCAAACCTTCGATGATAAACATCCAGCGCCAGCTGAAATGCTGCACCAGGTAGCCCGAGACCACCGACATCCACATCATGGTCACCGGGTTGCCGAGGATCAGGAAGGTGTTGGCCCGCGAGCGTTCCGCGCGGGTGAACCAGTGGCACAGGTACACCAGCATCGCCGGCATCACGGCGGCTTCGACCACCCCGAGCATGAAGCGGATCACGATCAGCATGTAGGCGTTGGACACCATGCCGGTCAGGGTGGCCAGGCCGCCCCACAGGATCAGGCTGACGAAAATCAGCTTCTTCACGCTGCGTTTCTGCGCGTAGATCGCACCGGGCACCTGGAAGAAAAAGTAGCCAAGGAAGAACAGCGCGCCGAGCAATGACGACATGCCCGGGGTGATCATCAGGTCTTCGGCCATCCCGGAGGCGGCGGCAAAGCCGTAGTTGGCGCGGTCCAGGTACGCCAGGCTGTAGGTGATAAACACGATGGGCATGATGTACCACCAACGGCGGGTGGCGAGTTTCAACGGTTCCATAAGGTTGCTCCTGAGCTTGTTGTAGTTGTGGCAACAGGTAACTCGGTGATGCTGATTAACCGGCTTTCTGGGTGTGGGGCAGATCGGTCCTGAACGGCAAGCCTTCCATGTCGCCACGGCTCTGCACCGCGCGGCTGCCGATCCAGTTGCCGCGCTGCACGGCTTCGCTGAAGCTCAGGTTTTCCAGGAGCGCGCTGATCATGCCCACGGCAAACCCATCGCCGGCGCCGACCGTGTCGACCACCTTGGCCACTGGCACGGCGGCGACAAACCCCTGGTCCAGCTGGGTGCGGTAATACGCGCCGTGGGGCCCGAGCTTGATGGCCACGGCTTCCACGCCCTGGTCCAGGTAAAACGCGGCGATGTCGGCCGGGTCTTCAAAACCGGTGAGCAAGCGGCCTTCGCCCAAGCCCGGCAACACCCAGTCAGCCAGGCAGGCGAGGGCGTTGATTTCGCTGATCATGCGTTGCTCGTTCGCCCACAGGGACGGGCGCAGGTTCGGGTCGAAGGACACGCTGCGCCCGGCCTCGCGCATTTGCGTCATCAACTGGCGCGACAGGTCGCGGGTGGCGTCCGACAGCGCCGGCGGAATGCCGGTGGCGTGCAGGTGCCGGGCTTGCAACAGCTCAGGCTTGATCGCCTCGACCGACAGATGGCTGGCGGCCGAGCCACGGCGGAAGTACTCCACCTGCGGATCATCGCCGGCTTCCTCGCGGGACTTGAGTTGAAAACCCGTGGGGTGCAGCGGGTCCACCGCCACATGGGTGCAGTCCAGGCCTTCGTTCTGCAAGGTGTCCACCACGAAGCGCCCGAGGGAATCGGCACCCACGCGGCTCAGCCATGCGACGTTGAAGCCCAGGCGTGACAGGCCGATGGCGACGTTGCTGTCGGCGCCGGCAATACGCTTGTGAAACTGGGCAACCTGGGCCAGGTCGCCGGTCTGTTCGGCGACAAACATCGCCATGGTTTCACCAAACGACAGGATATCGATCTCAGACATGTGCGTTCTCCACGCGGGGCTGGCCGAGGACGGCGAGGGTGGCGACCTGCTGGGCGGTGACCGGCACCAGGTCATTGCCTTGCAGCGGAAATTCCACGGCCCGGGTAATACCTTGAGTCATGTGCTTGAGCAGTTGTTCCCACAGATGCAGGTCGGCGGCGCCCGGCGGCAAAGCCACCAGCTTGCCGTCGGCGCGGCGGGCCACGGCCTTGCAGTGCAGGTAATCCACGTGGCGGCCCAGCAGGCGTGCAGCGGTGGTCGCCGACTGGTCCTGCCATTGCCAGTTACCGATATCGAAGGTCATTTTCACCGGCACCGCCAACCGCTCGATTTCGTTGAAAAAGCGCTGCATCGGCTCGATGCGCCCGCCGTGCAGGGTCTGGTCGTTTTCCACCAGCAGCTTGACCGGATGCCGGTTGAGCAGGGCGCTCAAGCTGTCGAGGTCGTTGGTGTCGGTGAAATAGCCCAGGGAGACTTTCAGCCAGCGGGCGCCGAATGCCTGGGCGCGGTCGAGGGTGACGGCCAGTTCGGCATTGGGCTGTGAGCGACCGGCCACCCAGAGTTCCAGGGGCGATGAGAACACGCACTCCAGGCCTTGATCGGCTGCAGCTTGCGCCAGCTCATGGGGTTGTTCGGTGGTCAGCAGCTCTTCGCGCCATTCGATGCGTTGCGCGCCGGCGGCAGCCAGCACCTCGACGAAACTCAACTGGCCTTGCTGGCGGACCAGGTCGGCGCCGTAACTGGAAAGGCTGATGGAGACGGGGTATTTATGCATTGTTGTGGACCTCTGAAACCGGTTTCATTTTTATTCGCAAAATAAACGTGTGGGAGCTGGCTTGCCNNCCCACAAGGGATTGGGTCGAGCCCCGGATAATCAGTTGTGGCAAGAAGTCCAGGGTGCGTGGGGGCTGGCTATCGCCGCGCAAGCGCTTGAGTAAACAGTCAAACGCACTGGCGCCGATGGCCTCGGTGGGCTGGGCGAGGGCGGTGATGCCGTTGCCCACCAGCGGGTACCAGTCGAGGTCATCCAGGGCGATCAGGCCCACGTCATCAAACAGGTCGCAGCCTAGATTTTTCAACGCACGGGTACACGCCAGTGCCGCGATTCCGTTGGCGCAGAACAACGCCTTGGGGCCGGATTTGCCTAGAAACTTTTGCAGACGCTGTTCCAGTTCGCCGTCCAACTCGAGTACGGCGCCGGTCAACGTCGGACGGTTGGTCATCTCCGCCTTGAAACTGTCTAGGCGCTCAAGCCGCGAGCTGGTGCCGTCGGTGGCTTCAGTCACCAACAGCAGGTCGCGATAGCCTTGTTGTTCCAGATGCTCCACGGCCATGCGCACCGCCACCGGGTTGTCCAGCCCTACCAGGTCGCTGTGCAGCGGTTCGACCTTGCGGTCCACCAGCACCAGGGGCATTTCCCGTTGCAGTTCCAGCAATTGGTCCAGGTGATGGCCGAGGGTATTCACGATCAGCCCTTCGATGTTGTAGGCACGCAGGGCCGACAGGTGCTGGCGCTCCTGCTCGTCATCGCGGTCGGTGTTGCACACCACCAGGCTGTAGCCGTGCTGGCGGCAGGCGGTTTCCACGCCATGCATCACGGCAATCGAATAGGGGTTGCGGATATCGGCTACCAGCATGCCGATCAGGCGGGTGCGCCCGCGTTTCAGGCCGCGGGCCATCTGGTTGGGGCGATAGCCCAGCTCATCGATGGCCTGCTCGATGCGCAGGGCGATGGCATCGGAGAGCAGGGCACGGTCGTCGCCGATAAAGCGCGACACGCTGGCCTTGGATACACCGGCGCGCTCGGCGACGTCCAGCATGGTCACGCGGCTGCGTTGGGCGGCGGAAAAAGTAGTCACGGCGGCGGCCTTTCTTATTGGATTTATCTGGGTTCCAAGGCGAAACCAATTGCTGAAACCGGTTTCAGGAAACACCAAGTAGGAAATTTCGTCAAGCGCTGCTCAGTAACCGCCCTGGCAGCAAGGCCGAGCAAAAAGCGACGAATGGAGGGGGCTACCTGTTAATTCTGACAGTATCCGGCCGGAGGAATCGGGCGCTTAATTCTCTCAACGCCACTTGGTATACACACGCCGCCTGCCGGCAGGCCACTGTCCACCGTGTTGAGGATTAAACCCATGTCTGACGTCTCTGAATCCACTTACCTGATCAAACCCTTGGGCGCGGACGACGGGGGCACTGTGTTGCTGGACCCGATGGACATACCCGGCGTCGACAGTGGTGACCCCCGGGGCCTGATCCCGCGCTCGCGCCTGCAGGGCCCGCTGCAGGTCAACATCCCGATGTGGAACCCGCGCCCCGAGGCGCTGGATGAGCCGCACACCGTGCGCCTCCGCTGGGTGTGGGCGGGTGTCGATGAGGAGGTTGATTCGCGGCAGGTGTTTGGCCCGCCACCCCCTTTGCCAGCGGTGATCTCACTGGAGGTGCCCCTGTCACGATTGACTGATGAGGGCTCCGGCACCGCGCAACTCTACTACACGGTTCAGGACTCCTTTGGCGGCGTCAGTGTGTTGAATCCCAGGAGAACACTCACCATCGATCTGGATTCGCCTGAGTTACTGAACCCTCTGGATACTGTGGATTTTGTAGTTGCCCCGACCCCGAACGTCGATGAGCAATACCTGCTCGATAACGTGCCGGTGGCGTTCAATATTCCGTTCTACACCGTGCGCGCGGACAGGGACCGGATTGAATTCTACCTGTCCAACCGGGATAACCCGCCGCTAAGCGCGGCGGACGCCGAGTACGTGATCGCGTTAGCCTCAGACCCGCTGGTTGCTTACGTGGACCCCGATATTTTTCGCAGGTTGAACAACGGTGACGCTTATATTTTCTACCGCATTTTTGACGAGGCAGGCAATTTCAGCAGCCAGAGTGCCGGACTGCTGTTTCAGCTGGCACTGACGCCGTTGCCGAGCAACTTGCCGCGTCCGCAAATTCGGCCACCGGCATACGACGACGGCCTGATCAAGCGCGATGATGCACGTCGTGGCGTGTTCATGCGCATTGACCCCGCCTACGACGATTGGGCGCCGGGGGACCAGGTAATCGCCTATTGGAATGCCCGTCCGACAGTCCCGCAGCCGGTACTGAGCTTTCCTTGTGATGTGGAAATTCCATGGCTGACCCTCAGGGGGCCTGCGCCTGTACTGGTTCCCGAAGCGGCGGTGGTGCGCTACGAAATCATTCGCGGAGCCCTGCCTCCATTTCGTTCCTTATCGGAACGGTTCAATGTCGACCTGACGATTGCCGGCCAGGACCATCCCAATGCGCCCGCATTGCTTAACCCGACCCTGGCCAGCGTCACGGTGATAGGGCGCGGCTCCAAGACTCCCAATCAGCTCAATCATCTGGATCGTGGGCTGGCTGCCCAGGCATATGTTCCTTTGTTTGCAGATCCGGTTGCGGGTCAATTGCTCAGTCTGTTCTGGAACGGTGTTGGCCCGGTGGCCAGCCATCCCGTGCAGTTGGGGGAGGTAGGAGGGCAGTTGGTGTGGTTTACCGATATTCCCTGGAATCTGATCGAGGGGACGGTCAATCCACGTCTGCCGGTCCATTACCTCACCAGTAATGGGGTCAACGAACAACAGTCGCCGCCAACTTTTGTGAATGTCGATGTGACGGCGCTGATTGATTTTACTCCTCCGCAAGTTCAGCACACCCTCACTAGCGAGTATGTGACCTGTTGTTCTTCGCCTTCGCCTTTATATGGCGTGCATTGGTTGATTCCGGGCAATATCGGCCTGCAACTTAACGACGAGGTGCGTTTTCACTGGCAAGGCTATGCGCGTAATAACTGGGTTGATCCTATTGCTGGCACTGAATACGAAGAAACCATCCAAGTGCTGCAACCCCATATTGATAACGGTATTAAAGTTGTGGTGGAACCGTTCGACCGGACCTTGGAGCCTATGCGCGAATACGGTTCAGCTGTCGCCAGTTTCGAAGTGTGGCGCAACCTGGGCAAGGTGGGTGACTCCCGGCCAGACGTCAAGGGGAGCGGACATATCCGTGTCGACCTGACCTTTCCAACGGGTGGGTTTTGTAAACCCGGGGATGTCATTAGTTGCACCAGTGATGGAAAGGCAACGTTGGTCAAAGATTAAAGGACTGGGTGTATTTGTTGTTGTGCAGGGAATAGTCGGCGTGTGATAGGCGTGCAAGCGCTTTGTCTCGCGACGCGAACGGCTACGTCAATGGTAGGGAAGTGTGGGTGAGATGTAATTCGTCTTAATATCTGGAGACACGTAATGAAAAAGGACACGCTCGACTTTATCCGTAACTATGCAAAGAATCGAAGTGCCAATACGACTGGCGCCTTGCCTGATGGTATTCTTGAAGGTGAGGTGCCTGGCTACCCTGGATTGCTTTCACGGGAGTACAACCTGCGTGAGAATTTGAATTTCTCTATTCCACTATGGCCTGACGCCGATACCCATCCGATTTTTGACGATCTTGTCAGTGTTTGGTGGAAAAATTTCGATGACACCGAGTGGGGCGAGCCCATTTATAGGTTCACCGTTGCTGCCCCAGGGCCTGAGACAGTGGTGAACATTGCTCAAGGTCGGCGGCCCGCGGGGCGGTACCAAATCAAGTACGAAATTTACGTACGTGGCGTTGACAACCGTTCCCAATCAGATCCGCAGACCATTGTCGTTGACCTGACACCACCGTATGCCATTTCCCCCGATGCACCGCCGGCGCCGATTCCGCCTGCCGACCTGCCGACACCTGCCGACCGCGACTACTTTGAAAGCAAGCCCAATGAGTCTGCAGTGTTTACGATCCCGGATTATGTGGCGCATGGTCGGGCAGACGGCGATTGGGCGTATCTTTACTATAATGGCTCCGATACGCCCTATGCACCCAACCCGCCCGATCCTTCGCCACGCTGGAATCTGCCTGCGGACCTGAGCTTTCCATTGCCATTATCCGTGGTTGACGCCAATCCGGATGGCCTGCGCAATTTGCGGTATGAGTTGTTCGACGCGGCAGGGAATTGGGCGCGGCTTTCGACTGCCTACGAGATGGACGTGGGCCTGTTTCCAGCGCCCGAGAACCTGCTGGCCCCCCTGGTTGACCGAACCTCACCCCCCGGCGATGTATTGATTGATCGGGCGGACGTTGCGCTGGACGGCGGCATGATCGTGCGTATTCCTGAATATACGAACTTTCTGCGCGGCGTCGATGGAGATGAATTCCTCGTCACATTGAGGACAAGCATCACCACCGTTCCCTTGGACGCCCAGCCACTGGGCAACAGCCGTTTCCCGGCGGAGGTTTACGTTCCGTACAGGGTGCTGGAAATCCTGTATGGGGCCACTCGAGGGCTATTGCCGTTGACGGTTTCCTATGTGGTGCGGCGGCGGTCTGTCAACAACCCGGCGACACCGACCACCACCGTCAACCTGGACCTGTTTGTTGTCGGCCCCACTCCCATTGGCCCGGACCCGATCAACGATGACCTGCTGCCCGTAGTCGTGAACGGGGTGGACGCAACCGGTACCGAGGGCCCCGACGACGAACTGGAGCGCGACCACGCCAACCGGCCTGCAATTGCTCGGGTAACGTTATGGAGTACGGCACCCACACCGGATGCCAGCGACTTTACGATCCGCCTTTACTATTCGGGCGAACTCGTTGCTACCCAACCGGTGACCGGCGCCTCGGCTGGCCAGGTGATTCCGCTCTCAATCCCGTGGAGCTTCATTGAGCGTCATGGCAATGGCCGCAAGACGGTGTTCTACACCATTGCCCAAGGGGCCAGCACCAACCGCCAGTTTTCCCCTGACACGACGGTGACGGTGAATGCCAACTTCAAAGAGCTTGCCCCGCCGGTGGTACGACATCTGTCGGACGGAGGGGCGATCAACTGCACTACGTTCAGGCCTGAAAATCCTCCCGGAAACGTTGTGGTGTTTATCCCGCCTTCGGAGCACTTTGAACTGAGGATGGTGGTTACGCTGCACTGGCAGGGCTACAGCGACAATGCAGGAATGGTAGCGGTCCCGGCAGCAGTGGGTCGTGTGGACTCCATACCGCTCACGCAAGCCATGATCAATTCTGGGTTCGAGTTGCTCCTGGGGCCCTATGAGACCATCTACAAACCCATCCAGCCCAACTCGGGTGCAAGGCTGGCCGGCTCCGCGCGGATCTGGTACACCATCAACCTGCCTGAAGGACCATTACCTTCCGATGAAGCGCATCCTCTTGTTCGCGGGGTTCGGATAGGTGGAACGAATGGCTTTTTCTGCGACGGTACTGCCGTCCCGCTTCCTTGATTCTTGTTTGAGCCCTAATGCCAAAGAGGAGCCTTGCTCCTCTTTGGCATTATTGCCGTTGGGTCGACTACAAACTGCATTCACTTTCAGCACAGCACCTTGGGATTAGTCCTACAGATGTTGGGAACAGCTCTGGGTACCTTGGGCGCCGCTTGATTGGCAGGGTCCACACGCTTTTCGGAACCGGCCAGTTTTTTTTCCGTAAAGGAACGCCAACCCAGAGGTCCGTAAAGATGTCAGCTCCATTCAATTTCAAACCAACTCCCTTAAGCCTTGCCTTCAAGGCCAAGGCCGTCACACTGCTGATGCTCATGGCGCAGCTGTCCGAAGCGCGTGTCGTGACCGGCCCGGATGAAATGGTGGGGCCTGGCCCGCGCCCTGACACTTTTGAATTGCGTGCAGGTTCCCGCCTGACGGTTCTGGGAGTGCCCACCCTGCAAATCACTGCCAATTCCGCAACCCTGATTGTCAATGCCGGCAGCAGCACCCGGGACATTGCCGCAATCAACTCCGACATCCGCATCGATGGTTCGGACGTCATTGCGCGGGATTCGGGAAGGGCCGGGGTTCATGTCACGGGCAGCAACGTGCTGATCACCAACAGCAACGTTACCCACAACAACGGAACCGGGCTGGCAGCGGCCCGTTCCCTGGGCGCCACCAATGGTTCCAGCGTCACGGTCGTCAACAGTCACATCACCGGCAGCACCCGCGGTGCCTCGGCCAGTGCCCACAGTGTGCTGGACCTGACCGATTCGCGTGTCGAGGCGACCGCAGATGATGGCGTGGGTATCGAACTGTTCAATGGCCAGGCCCGTGCGTTCAATACCAGCATCGTTGGTGGAGACATTGGCGTGAAGATGGGCGTGGATAACGACCCGACTTTGGCCAGCAGCCTGATCCTCGACCGCTCGAGCGTCGAGGGCAAGACCGGTTCGGCGATTCAGGTCGGCTCGTTCCGGCCCGGGGAATCCACCCTTGCTGATATTCATGTACTCAATGGCTCCACGCTGACCGGCGCAAACGGTGTGCTGCTGGAAGTCATGAACGGCGCCACCGCCAACATGAACGTCGACCGCAGCTTCCTGGTCGGTGACGTGGTGGTCGAAGACGGCAGCACCGCCAGGTTGCAGCTCAACAATGGCTCCTGGCTCACCGGCAAACTGCAGAACGTCGCCGAGTTGAGCGTCAATTCAGCGTCCCACTGGATGCTGGTGGATGACAGTTCAGTCGGCGACCTGATCATGGGCGGCGGCACCGTGCACTTTGGCGGCGCCGATGAGTTCTTCCAGTTGGACGTCAACAGCCTGTCGGGTGACGGCAGCTATGTGATGCACACCGACTTCAGCACCGGCCAGACCGACTTGCTCAACGTCAACGGGGTTGCCACGGGCAACCACAGCCTGCTGTTGGCGGCGACCGGCTCCGAGTTGGCGAGTGCCTTGCCGATTCGTGTGGTGCACACCGAAGGTGGCGATGCGCACTTCTCGCTGGACGGCGACACCGTGGATGTGGGCGCCTATTCCTACGGGCTGAAGAAGGAAGACACCGACTGGTACCTCGATCCTAACCGTCGTGGCACCAGCAACAGCACCAAAACCGTGATGGCGTTGTTCAACACGGCCCCCACCGTGCTGTACGGCGAGATGTCCCTGCTGCGTACCCGCATGGGTGAACTGCGCTTCAGCGACGGCCAGAGCAACGGGTTCTGGATGCGTGGCTACGGCAACAAATACGAGGTAGCCGGGAACAAGGACGGTGGTGGCTACACGCAAAACCAGCGTGGCCTGAGCCTGGGGGCCGATGCGCCATTGTCGGGCGGAGATGGCCAGTGGATGGCCGGTGTCATGGCGGGTCACAGCACGTCCGACATCAGCGCCAACACTTCCGGCAGCGGCAAGGTCAACAGCTACTACCTGGGGGGGTATGCCACCTGGATCGACGACGAGAGCGGGCTGTACTTCGACGGCGTGGTCAAGCTCAACCGCTTGCACAACGAGGTCAACGTGACCATGAGCGACGGCAAGCGTGCCAAGGGCAACTACACGCAGAATGCCGTGAGCGCATCGGCGGAAGTCGGCCGGCATATCAAGCTCGACGATGGTTACTTTGTAGAACCGTACTCGCAACTGAGCACAGCGATTATCCAGGCGCAAAGTTACGAGCTGGACAATGGCCTGCAGGCCAAGGGTGATCGCACCGCCTCCGTGGTGGGCAAGCTCGGCGTGACAGGCGGCAAGAATATCCAGCTGGAGAGCGGCGGGGTGCTGCAGCCCTACCTGCGTACAGCGTTGGCCCATGAGTTCAACCACAGCAACAAGGTCAAGGTGAACGACCAGCGCTTCAACAACGATGTGTTCGGTTCGCGTATCGAAGTGGCAGCGGGCGTGGCGATGTCGGTGTCGAAGAACGTCAAGCTGCACGCTGATATTGAACATGCCCAAGGCAAGAAGGTGGATCAGCCGTGGGGGGTTAATGTGGGAGTGCGTTACGATTTCTAGGAAACAGGGATAAAGAAAAAAGGAAGCCGAGGCTTCCTTTTTTTGTGGGGTTACGTATCTTGATTTTTTAATAGGGAGTCATACACCACACTGACATGTTGTAATGCCCGCGAACGGCTACCCAGCGTAGCGGTCCGGTTCCCATCGTTATGTAGTTATACCAATCACCGTTGAATGAACAAAGTCCATACTCTCTGAGTCTTGGAGGAGGGTTGTATATAGAGCTTAACGCGTAAATTATCGATCCATTTCCGCTGTTGCCTATTACAAGTGGGCGTCCTCCTATTGAGTTCATCCAGTTAATAGCAGCAGTAGGAGACTGGTGTGTTTCATTGACTTGTAGTTGGAAGATGTTAGAGACAACGACCGTATAGGACCGCGAAATATTATTTCTGTCTCTCGCGGTGATCGTGGCCGTACCATTACGATTGCCTGTTACTTTTCCCGTGGTTGAGTGTACCGAAGCAATAGTAGGTGCGCTGGACGCATAGGAATAAGAACCAACCCCTCCGCTGGCTACTCGTGTCTGCGTATTGCCCGCCCAATCCCTTCCGGTTGCGGGCCAGTTGGTGAGCACCCTTGTACCGTTCAAGTTCATTTGACTCTGATCAATCCTCAGCGAAGTGATTACCGTATAGGTCGCAGTGGGGAACGTAATGGCCGTGGATTCAACGCTGCTGCCATCAAACGTTACCTTGCACGTTACGGTGATGATGCTGTTGTTAGGCAGCCCGTCCAGCCATGTGCGCAGTACCGCCTTGTTCACCAAGCCGGTCGATACTTCTCCCGCCAGCAGGCTGTAGTTTGTCAGCACATTCAACGGCGCGCTGCCCGCCCTGGTCAGTTGCACCCAGACCTTCTGGCCCGTTGCGGCCAAAGGCCAAGGGGCAACACTCAAGGTGGCATTGGTGCTGAAGTTATTGAGGTTCAACTCACCGCCTGCAGGGACACCATTGATCAGCGGCCGAGGCAGCGCCGAGGACGGAACACGGTTGACGGTCAGCTTCTGTGTTTCTGACGGGACAGTAGTCGTCCCTATCGTCGCCATATAACGGAGCTCGATCAATTTGCCCGCGCTGTTGGCGAGGATGTCCCGGCTGATCTGAAAGTCGACGCGCTTATTGGTGTTACCGTTCTGCGCCGGGATGGTCGCCATGGTGCCGTTCGGGTAAATCCACTCGAGGGCGATGCGGTGGGCCGCGGTCATTTCGTTATAGGCCACCGCCACATAGGCGTTGTTCTGCCAGTCCTGTGGGTCGATGGTCAAGGTGGCGCCTTGCAGGTTGGCAAAGGCCGGGCGCGGCAATGTGGCGGGGATCGACTGGATAATATGCTCGCGTACACCAAACAATACTGCGGTGTTTTTATCAGTGCTTTCGGCCAGGCTGACCCAGAAGCGAATGGTCAGGTGCGACTCGTTCCTGAGGCCTTGCAGCTCCGCCAACGGTATGGGTTGCGAGACACCCAGGGTGGCGCTTTCTCCAACGGGGGCGGCGATAAAAGTGTCCAGGTTGAACGCACTGCCGTCGGTGTTGGTACCCGTGTATTGCAGCCACATGAACTGCTCTTCAAAGGCCAAAGGCCAGGCCGCCACACGGATGCGGGCTTGAGCGACGAGCTCGTTCGTCGGCAGGATCACGCTGTTGCCGACCCCGTCGATGGTTGGTGTGGGTAAGCCACTCAACGGCAGCAGGTCCAGGTTCAGAGTATCCGACTCATGGAGAAACCCGCTGCGGGTAAAACTGTATTGCACACTGATGCGGTTACGCTCGTTGCGAATGCCCTTGGCAATGGTACGGGCCTCTATCGGCACACCCACTTCATTGGTGTCGGGGTTGCCCCAACCCGTTTCGACGGTGCTGCCCAGCAGATCGGCCGTCACCCATTTCACTGAAAACGATTCGCTCTCGCGCATGCGCCGGTATTTCACCAGCACCGTTGCACCCGATTGAGCCGCCAGCGGGTCAAGCCGGTCAGGGTACTGCTCGGCTTCCACGACTTCAGGCGCATCCAGTTCCACGCCACGACCCACGGTCAGGAGGGTTGTAAACGAGCGCAAGGTGAGTTTCGGCAGCGGGGTTTCGCGTTCCAAGCTGTAGGTGATGCGCAGTTGGCCATCGAAGTTGTTATCCAGCACTGCACGGCTGACCTGCAGTACCAGTGGCTGGCCCTGTGTCGCACCGTTGATCGTCACCGAACCGCTGGCGGAACCGCCTGTGCCCGTGCCCACAATGTTCCATTGGATATGGTCGCGGCTCCTGGTTGCCGTATAGGGTAGCGTCAGCAGCACGCTGTCGCCCACTACGTCAACCGGGTCAACGTTGTCGTCAATCGCGCCCTGCAGGGTGGGGGCAGGCATGGTTTCGAGGCGTTCGTCGATGCGTACTGTCAGCACCCGTGATTTGCGTTCAATCAGCGCACCGTAGGCATGCAACTGGGCATCCGCGCCGTCGTCGACAAGGTAATACACTGCGACGTCACCCAGCCCCTTGAATTGTTGAAGCGCTTCACTGGGCACGCGGCGAGTGCCGCCCTGGTCTCCGGCCAGTTGCGGGTCGGAATAGCGAATTCCACCGCCCCCTGGAACAATTTGCTCGATGACCAGGGTTTCCAGCGAGTCGTAGGCGTGGGGCTGGTAGGACGGGATGCTGATAAACGCATCATCGTCCGGGTTGATCAGGCCCAACTCGCTCGGGGTCACGGTCACTGCCGGCATCGAGGTCGGTGTACCCACCACCGTCACGGTGACACTGCCAGACTGCCCGAGGTGCCCACCGGTGGCGGTGTGCCAGACGAATGAAGCCCTGAACGAGCCGCCGATGACGCGCTCGATCAAATCGCGGTCCACCGGGAAGATCTCTTCCCGACCGTTCCTGACTTCGACAGGATCAAGCACCAGTTCTTCGATCGTGCCGTCCGCCAGTGTGGCCGTCAGGGTAATCGTGACCTGGTTTGGGGGCAGCGGGGCCGGTGTCACCCGTGGGGTCTGCAACAGGATTTCGAACAGTGAATTACTTTGCGTGTCGTAATCGATTTGCCGGCTTTCCGCGTCATCCACCAGGAAAAACGGCGCGCTCATCAAGCTGGGATCCAGTTCGGCGACCAGTCCATACGGCTTGGAGTACTGGTATTTTTCCCCTGAGTAATTCTGAACCACATCGAACACCCTGAAGCGCAGGGTGAGTGCGCCGTTGAGGCCGCCCTTGAGAATATTTTCCTTGCTGATAAATACCCTGATCGGCTGGATACCGCCAGCCTCGGCGGCCGTGACCAGGTGCCTGATCTCAATTCCGTCCCAATAGAACTCAATGGTGTCGTTCTTGCGCACGTTCGGATAGGGCGCAATCACGGCGTATAACCCGCGACTGATCGTGTCCATGTTGATCGTGCTGCTTTCGGGCAAGCCGTCGACACTCAGGCTGAGTTTACTGTGCCATTTGTCGTCACCATTGTTCTCAATCCCGCCGGGACGGGTGGTCTTGATCAATATGCTTTGCGGCGGCGAGGTGCTTTCCTGGCCGCTGCCTGCGCGCACTACCCGCGCGCGCACTTGCACTTCACCTTCAGGCATGCGTTCGGCGATGACGTACATGCCATAACGATCCTGGTCCATCTCGACGACACCAGATGCCTGAAGATCGTTATTGAGGTACAACTCAAAGGCGTCGAAGATGGCCCAGGTGTGCCATTTTTCCAGGACGAAATACGCATAGGGCTGAACATGCCGAATGCCCAGGCCATAGGCGTAAGGTTCATCGGGATACCGGTCAAGCGAGACCGGCGGGAACGCCGAATAGGGCGGGGCCAGGTCTTCAGCCGTGATCACCGGCAGGAGCGCGGGCTCAAGGAGGGCCAGGGGGCTGTCGGAAACAGGTACACCTGGGTCTTCAATGACCGAGGCATTGTCATCGGGGTCGATCGGTTGGTTGGGCATGCTGACCACTCCTTGCTGGAAGTCACGCACAGCGCTGGCTGTGCATATAGGCAAGGGAAATCAAACACCCGCAGCCCCGATAGCGGATAGCTGTGAAAACTGACAGTGCCGACGAACGGTTGTGTCTACACCCAGACGCTCAGCCAGCTTGAGACCAGCAACAACACCGCCATGCAGCGGTTGAACCGTTGCATGGCCTTGGGCGAGCGAAACACCCGGCTGCTTCCAACCCCCAGCAATGCCCACGCGCCGAGGCACGGCAAGGCGATCACAAAGAACGCCAGCGACAGGTACAGCACATGGCTCTGGCGTTCATCGCCATTGCCGGCAAACACGCTCACCACCGCCAGGGCCATCATCCAGGTCTTGGGGTTGACCAGTTGCAGGCTGGCGGCGCCGGCCAGGCCCAAGGGTTTTTGCACGGCAGCCGGGTCGATTGACTCGGCGGGGGCGCTGAAAATCTGCCAGGAAAGGTAGCTGAGCCAGGCGACCCCCAGCCATTGCATCGCTGCCTGCACCCGGGGCCAGTGCGCCAGCGACTGGCCAACGCCGGAGCCTACCAGCAGCACAATCCCCGCCGCCCCCGCGCATGCGCCCAGCACGATAGGCAGTGCGGCTTTGAAGCCATACCGTGCGCTGTTACTCAGCACCAGGATATTGGTGGGGCCAGGGGTAATGGAGGCTACAAAAGCGAATAAAAGGAAGGGCAACAGGGTAGGGAACATGGTGGGGCGACTCCGTAGGTGGGGCGATGGAGTCGATGGTTGCAGGGGCGTGGTGGCGTGTCTGGAAGGTTTGAGCAGGGGCGTGCGGACACGGGAGGGGATAGTAGCGGGAGAGTTATAGGGGACAAAAAAAGGGACAAGTCCATGATTTAGATGGACCTGTCCCGGTTATACCTCGGTTAGTTAATCAATAACGCATGACGTAGAGTCCTTGCGAGTCACTGTCGGTGAAATAAGCTTTTGAACCGTTTGGTAGTACTGCAATATTGCCAGATCCAAACTCAATGTCCACGGGTACAGTCGCTATAAGCCTGTCCGTATTTGTGTCAAATATGTTGAAGACCCTGTACCCTGCCGTATAGGCATGAGGAAGTACCGGGTTGACTGCAACCGACCTTCCCCATCCCGCCCCAATCACGGTCACCAAACTGTTGGTGTTGGTGTTTATTATCGCCAAGCCATCAGCTCTCGCCAAATAGAGGCGAGGGGTGTTGGTACTTAAAGCCATGGGCCCAATCACTCCCTGAATGACAGTTACAACACTATTGTTTGCAGTATTGATAACAGTCGTATCAACCGCGTTGAAACCGCCGCCATAGGTCGTAAGATAGGCACGCGTATTATTAGGTGAGCGGGCGATGAAGTAAGACTGACCCGCTATTTGAGCTATCCGATTGCCGGTGGCGGCGTCGTAAGTATAAGCACCGGTCCTCGAAGTAACATATAGCCGAGTGCCTGCAGTATTGATCGCCAAGTCCTGTGCATTTTCGGTGGCATAGGTCGCAACTCTGGCAAAGGAGGTTGTACTGATTACCGCTATGCCGGTGTGGACCAGATCCAGGTAGAGTCTTGATCCGTCCGGGTGAATTGCAAGGTGCCCACTGGACTGAATGTCATACGAAGCCGAGTGAATAATGGCGTCCGTTGCTGTGTCGATAACGTAAATCGCAGTTCTACCACCCCCGCCAACAGCGACATAAACGCGGCGCCCGTCAGGGCTGACGACGACCCCCCTTGATGAGTGAAGGAGGGTAGGAATAAATTTGACCTCCGCTAGCCATGTCACGGTATAGGTACTTTGCAGGAGCGGGATGGCTTTTGACTCATCGTCACTGCCGTCATAGGTCACTTTGCAGGTCACCGTGAACGTAGTGTTTTTCCCCAGGCTTGCCAGCCAGCTGCGGGAGACAGCTTGGTTGGTGATGCCGTTGGCCGCTTGAGCAGCAGTAACGGCGTGTGCCCTCAGCACCGACAAAGGTTCTACACCTGCCGCCTCCAGCGTGATCCATACACGTTGACCTTGCTTGCTCAATTCCCATTTGGCTACAGAGGCGTGTGCATCCCCGGTGAACGCCTGGAGGTCCAGGGTCGTGCCGCTGTTCATGTTATTGATTCGCGGTTGTGGCGGTCTTCCCGCCGGGATCCTGGCCACTGTCAATACCTGCGTTTCTGAAGGCACCGGGCTGCCATTGATGGTGGCGACATAGCGCAACTCAATGGTTTTGCCGACGCTGTCTGCCAGCACTTCATTGGTAATGACGAAATCCACACGACCGCCGTCCAGGCCGTCCTTGGCGCCAATATCCGCAACACCGCCATCCGGGAAAATCCATTGCAACCGGATGGAATGGCTTGGATTCATGCCGCCATACGCCACCGTGACACTGGCGTTGTCTACGTGGTCCAGCGGCTGAATGGTCAGCGTTGCCCCGGGCTGGTCGTTGAACCGTGGGTGCGGCAGCACGGCGGGCAGGGTTTGCACACGGTGTTCACGCACGCCAAACAGCACGGCGGTGTTCTTGTCGGGGCTTTCTGCCAGGCTGACCCAGAAGCGGATGGTCAGGTGCGAGCCATCCATCAAGCGCTGCAGTTTGTCCACTGGCGCGGGTGGCGAGATACCGTTGGCGGCACCGTTTTCGGTGACCAGGTTGGCGGTGTAGGTGTCCTCGCGGTACGGGCTGCCGTCGGCAAACGTGCCCTCCCAACTCATCCACATAAACTGCCCGGCATCGATAAACGGCCAGACGGATACACGGGCGCGGGCCTGGTCATTGAGTTTCGACAGGTCGAGCAGGGTGCTGTCGCCAATGCCGTCGATCGTCGGTGTGGGCAGCCCGGTAAGGGGAAGCAGGTGCAGGTCGACAGTGTCCGAAGGGTACGGAAAGGCGCCACGGTTGAAGTGGTATTGCACGCTGATCTGGTTGCCACCGGGGCGAATACCCCTGGCGATGGTGCGCGCCGGGATGGTCACGAATACTTCGTTGGTGGACGGGTTGCCCAGGGTGTACTCGGTGGCACTGCCCAGCCCGTCGCGGCTCAACCAGTCGACCTTGATCTGGTCGGTGGCCTGCATCGGCCGGTATCTCACGATGACCTTGGCGCCGCTCAATGCGGCCAGGGGGTTGAGTGCGTCGGGGAACAGGGTGGCGCCGTCGATAACCGGACGGTCCAGTTGCACGCCGCGGCCCACGGTCAGGTTGAGCACCTCGGAGCGCAATACCAGGCGTGGCGGGCCGCTGCGTTCGAGGCTATAGGTAATGCGCAGGCTGCCATTATTGTTGTTGTCGAGGATCGCCCGGCTCACCGGGAAAACCAGGGGCTTGCCTGCCGTGCCGCCGTTGATGCGCACAACGCCACTGGCCGAGCCGTCAAGGCCGGAGCCGATGGCGTTCCAGTGGATCAGGTCACCTTCTTCGGTCTGCCCGTGCGGGGCGGGCAAGGTCAGGGGCAGGGTCAGCAGCAAGGTGGGCGTGGTCACATGGCTGGGGTCGATGTTGTTGCCCAGGGCGCCTTCCAGGTGTGCAGTCGGCATGTTGCCGATGCGCTCACCCACGTGGGCGAACAGCTCGCGAGACTTGCGAATGGTCAATGCGTTGCCGTCCAGGACGTGTCCGGCGCCATCGTTGACCAGGTAATAAAATGCGATGTCGCCCACGCCTTCAAACTGTTTCAGGTGCTCTTTGCTGACGTAGCGCGTGCCGCCCTGGGCGCCCGCCAGTTGTTCTTCCTCGTAGTCTTCGCCGCCGCCGCCCGGGCGGATATGTTCAATCACCAGGGTTTCCAGCCAGTCCGGGTTGTGGGGTTCGTAGAAGGGGATCTGCACGGTGATGTCCTGATCGGGCTCGATCAGCCCCACCTCGATCGGTGCGACCGTCACTGCCGGCATCGCCACCGGCGTGCCCACCACGCTGACGGAGGTACTGCCGGATTGCTCCACGCGGCCGTCGTTTTTCAGCCACTGGAACGAGACCCGGAAGGACCCGCCCACCAGTTGTTCGATAATCTCGCGGTCGACGGTGACAAATTCAACGCTGAGGTTTCTGTCCACCACCGGGGCCAAGGGGAACACCTGGGTCGAACCGTCGCCCAGGGTACCGAACAAGGTCACCGCCAATTGGTGCCGCGGCAGGGGCGCCGGGGTTTGCCGAGGCACCGTCACCAGCACTTCGAAGGTTGCCTCGCTCTGGGTATCGAAGTCGATCTGGGTCGCCTCTTCGCCATCCACCAGGAAGATCGGTGCAGAAAGCAGGTTCGGATCCAGCTCGCTGTCCAGGAAGTAGGGTTTGGAATACTGGTATTTATCCCCGGAGAAGTTTTGCACCACGTCCGAGACCCGGAACCGCAGGGTCAGCTTGCCGAAATGCCCCCCCTGCAAAATGATGTCCCTGGAGACAAAGACGCGAATCGGCCCTGAACCCGCGACTTCGGCCGGGCTGACGATATGCGTGACTAAAACCCCATCCCACGACAGCTCGATCTGGTCATTCTGGCGCAGGTTTTCATAGCGCTGGATCAGGCACCAGACCCCGCTGTTGGCATTATCTATATTAACGGTGGAGCCCTCAGGCAGGCCTTCCACCGTCATCACCAGGCCCGGGTGCCATTTGCTGCCGGGGTCGTTATCGCGGCCACCGGGGCGGGTGGTCTTGATCAGGATGGTTTGCAGCGGCGACGTACTCTCCTGGCCGCTGCCGGCCCGCACTACGCGGCCGTATATCTGGACGTCGCCTTCGGGGATGAATTCTTCGGGGACGAACAAGTCGTAACGGTCCCGGTCTTCAAGCGCAATATCGGCGGCGACTGCATTGACCAGGTCGTTGAGGTAGAGGGCGTAGAAGTCGTAATTGAAGTTGAACCAGCGTTCGAAGGTCCACTGGGCAAAGGGGCGCACGTGGCGGATGCCCAGGCCGTAGACCCCTCTTTCAGGATACAGCGTGGCATCCAGCGGGACCGACGGATAGGCTGACTTGGGTGGGTCGAGGTCTTCGACGCGGCGCGACGCCAGGCCTGACGATGGGTTATGCAGCACGAGGGCGTTGCCGGGCGGGTTGTTGTCGCCCAGCGGCGCATTATCCGGGGCTATGGGAAAATTGGGCATGGACAGGCTTCCTTGAATGAGGCGCGGCCCTGAGTGGCCGACTGCTGACAAGAAGATCAAACACCTATCGGGGGGCGTGGCGAACCTGTGAGAATTGACAGTGCCGACGAGTGGTGGTGGCGCAGCTAGCGCTGCAAAACGCTTGAACACCGCTTGCGATACGCCGCCGGCGTCAGGCCATACGCCCTCACGAACCAGCGCCCCAGGTGACTCTGGTCGGCAAAGCCCAGGGCAATCGCTACGTCGGCGGGTTGCTTGCCGTTGGCCAGCCAATGCCGGGCGCGGGCCAGGCGCAGTTGCACCAGGTAGGCATGGGGCGGCAGGCCGAAGGCGCTCTTGAAGGCGCGGGTAAGGCGAAAGCGATCGACGCCGCAGGCCCGCGCCAGTTCATCCATGCCCACATCTTGCTGCAGGTGCGCATGCAGGTATTCCCGGGCCTTGTGCGCCACCCGTGGCAGGCGAGGGTCTTCATGGTAGCGGGTGCGCCAGTGCAGTTGCGCAGTGAGGCGTTCGAGCAGTTGGTCCATCGCCTGTTGCCGCACGATGCGCAGTTCACCTCCGTGCAAGGTCTGGAAGGCCCGGCTGGTGGCCAGGGCCAGGCGCGGGTCGCTGGCCAGGGTACTGGCAAACCCCAGCTGGCTGTCGAGCGGCGCTTCTTCGAACACTGCGCTGACTTCCCGCGCCAACCACTGCGGGTCGAGGTAAAGCATGTGGTAGGTAAAACCGTCCGCCGTGGGCGCGTCGCCGTCGTGCAGCTCGCCGGGCTCCACCAGGAACACCTGGCCGGGCACGCTGTTATGGCGGGTGCGCCGGCAGTTGAACTGCTGCACACCTTGTTCCGTGACGCCCACCAGGTAGCTGTCGTGCCAGTGCGGGTCGTAGGCGTGGCCCTCGAAATGCGCGCGCAGGGTCTCGATGCCGGTGTCGGCGTCCTGAGCCAGGTCGATCCAGTTGTGGGCGGCCATAAAATACCTATGGGGTGGAACACTGCAAGAGCGAACAAGCTCGCTCCTGCAGGGGCTTAGCGTCTAGAAGGTTTGTGCAGCTTCATCCAAACAATCCGGCGGCGATGTTGATCGAGAACCCCAGGATCGCCGTGTTGAACAGAAACCCGATCAACGATTGCCCCAGCACCACCTTGCGCATGGTACGCGTGGCAACCCCGACATCCGCCGTTTGCACCGCCACGCCGATGGTGAACGAGAAGTACAGGAAGTCCCAGTAATTGGGCGTGCGTAAATCCTCGGCAAAGCGCAGTGCCGGCTCGGGGCCGTCCCAGGTGTAATACAGGCGCGCATAGTGCACGCTGAAAATCACCCCGATCAGCAGCCATGAGCCAACCACCGTCAGGCCGGTGAAGCCGTAATGCAACAGGCGCTGGCTATCGCTCAGGTCCTTGGTGCCCACCAGGTTCAGGGTGATGGTCGCCAGGCTGGCAATCGCCGCAATGCACACCATGAACAACACCAGGCCGGCGTTTTCGTCCTCGATCTCGGCGATGCGTTTTACGTCGTCGGCCCGGGAATGGCTGGTGAGCCACAGCATCAGCACCAGGTAGGTCCAGACCCCGGCGTTCCAGCCGATGAGGATTTTGCTGATGATCGTGTCGGCGGGAGCCAGGAGCCCCACCGCCAGGCCCAGGACGGCGGCGGAGGACAGGCGAGGGTGGGTGCGTGCGAGGAAGGGCATGGCGCTCACAAATCAGGGATGTGTAAGCACCATAGCGCATTTATTACGTGTGGCGCTTGCGCACCAGCTTCATGACCACGACGAAGAACACCGGCACAAACACCACCGCCAGCGTCGCGGTAATCATCCCGCCGATCACCCCGGTACCGATGGCCTGCTGGCTGGCCGAGCTGGCGCCCGTGGCAATCGCCAACGGCACCACGCCGAGGATGAACGCCAGGGACGTCATGATGATCGGCCGCAGGCGCAGGCGTGCGGCTTTCAACGTGGCGTCGATCAGGTCTTCACCCTGGTCATACAGGTCCTTGGCAAACTCGATGATCAGGATCGCGTTCTTCGCCGACAGCCCAATGATGGTAATCAGGCCGACCTTGAAGAACACATCGTTGGGCATCCCGCGCAAGCTTACGGCCAATACCGCGCCGAGCACGCCGAGGGGCACCACCAGCAGCACCGAGGTCGGAATCGACCAGCTCTCATACAGCGCCGCCAGGCACAGGAACACGATCAGCAGCGACAAACCGAGCAGCAGCGGTGCCTGGGAGCCGGACAAGCGTTCCTGCAACGACAGGCCAGTCCATTCCTGGCCCAGGCCGGCGGGCAGTTGGCTGACCAGGCGCTGGATTTCCTCCATCGCCTCGCCGGTACTGTGGCCCGGTGCCGATTCACCGGAAATCGCGATGGCCGGGTAGCCGTTGTAGCGGGTCAACTGGGCGGGGCCCTGAATCCAGCGCGCCTCGACGAAGGCCGACAGCGGCACCATCTTCCCGGCATTGTTGCGCACATGGATCTTCATCAGGTCGGCCACCTGGCTGCGCTGATCACCTTCGGCCTGCACCACCACCCGCTGCATGCGGCCCTGGTTGGGGAAGTCGTTGATATAGGCCGAACCGATGGCCGAGGACAGCACATTGCCGATATCGGCAAAGGAGATGCCCAGGGCATTGGCTTGCTTGCGGTCCACCTCAAGCTGTACTTGCGGAGCTTCGGCCAGGGCGCTTTCACGCACGTTGGCCAGGATCGGGCTTTTCTCGGCAGCGGCCAGCAGTTCGGTGCGGGCCTCCATCAACGCGGCATGGCCGACGCCACCACGGTCCTGCAGGCGGAACTCGAAACCACTGGAGGTGCCAAGGCCATCCACCGGCGGTGGCAGGATTGCATAGGCAATCGCGTCCTTCAGCTCACTGAAAGCCGCGTTGGCACGGTCCGCAATGGCCGCGGCGGAATCCTTGCTGCTGCGCTCCGACCAGTCCTTGAGCGTGGTAAACGCCAGCGCGGCGTTCTGCCCCGAACCGGAGAAGCTGAAACCCATGATCATCGTGGTATCGCCCACGCCTGGCTCGCCGGCGTTGTGTGCCTCGATCTGCTCTGCGACCTGCACCGTGCGGTTTTTGCTGGCACCCGGCGGCAGCTGGATATCGGTGATGGTGTAGCCTTGGTCTTCCACCGGCAGGAAGGACGAGGGCAGGCGGGCGAACAGCACCCCAAGCCCCACCACCAGCACCAGATAGATCAACAGGTAACGCCCGCTGCGCTTGAGGGCGTAGGCCACCCAGCCTTCATAGCGGTCGGTGAACTGCTCGAAGCGCCGGTTGAACCAGCCGAAGAACCCGCCTTTCTCATGGTGCTCGCCCTTGGCAATCGGCTTGAGCAAGGTCGCGCACAGGGCCGGGGTCAAGGTCAGGGCGAGGAATGCCGAGAACAGGATCGAGGTGGCCATCGACAACGAGAATTGCTGATAGATCACGCCCACCGAACCCGGCATGAACGCCATCGGCAGGAACACCGCCACCAGCACCAGGGTGATACCGACAATTGCCCCGGTAATCTGGCCCATGGCCTTGCGCGTGGCCTCCTTGGGCGACAGGCCCTCGGTGACCATGATCCGCTCGACGTTCTCCACCACCACAATCGCATCGTCCACCAAAATGCCGATGGCCAGCACCATGCCGAACATGGTCAGCACGTTGATCGAGAAACCCAGCAACAGCATCGTCGCAAAGGTGCCCATCAGCGCGATGGGCACTACCAGCGTCGGGATCAATGTGTAGCGGATGTTTTGCAGGAACAGGAACATCACCGCAAACACCAGCAACATCGCTTCGCCCAGGGTGTACACCACCTTGGTGATCGAGACCTTCACGAACGGCGAGGTGTCGTACGGAATTTTGTATTCGACGTTGGCCGGGAAGTAGCGCGCCAGTTCGTCCATCTTCGCCCGCACCAGGGTTGCGGTGCTCAAGGCGTTGGCGCCCGGTGACAGCTGCACGCTGACGGCGGTGGACGGCTTGCCGTTCAGGCGGGTGGAGAACTGGTATTCCTGGCTGCCGATTTCCACCCGCGCCACGTCACCGACGCGCACGGTGGAACCGTCCGGGTTGGCCTTGAGCACGATGTCGGCAAATTCGGCCGGGGTCGACAGTTGGCCTTTCACCAGGATCGACGCGGTGATTTCCTGGGTCTTGGTGCCCGGCAAATCGCCGATGCTGCCGGCCGACACTTGGGCGTTCTGCGCCGCAATCGCCGCGTTGACGTCGGCCGGGGTCAGGTTGAAGCCGATCAGCTTCTGCGGGTCGATCCAGATGCGCATTGCGCGTTCGGCGCCGTACAGCTGGGCCTTGCCCACACCGTCCAGGCGCTTGAGTTCGTTCATCACGTTGCGCGCCAGGTAATCGCTGAGCGCCACGTCATCGAGCTTGCCGTCACTGGAGGTCAGGGTCACCAGCAGCAGGAAGCCGGCGGAGACTTTCTCCACCTGCAAGCCTTGCTGCGTCACGGCTTGGGGCAGGCGCGGCTCCACCGCCTTGAGGCGGTTTTGCACGTCAACCTGGGCCATCTCCGGGTCGGTGCCCGGCTGAAAGGTGGCGGTGATGGTGGCCGAACCGAGGCTGCTCTGGGATTCGAAATACAGCAGGTGATCGGCGCCGTTAAGCTCCTGCTCGATCAGGCTGACCACGCTTTCGTCCAGGGTTTGCGCGGAGGCACCCGGGTACACCGCATAGATCTCGACTTTTGGCGGCGCGACGTTGGGGTACTGCGCGACTGGCAACTGCGGGATGGCGAGGGCGCCGGCCAGCAGGATAAACAGGGCGACCACCCAAGCGAAGATCGGGCGGTCAATAAAGAACTGCGGCATGTTTAACGATCCTTATTGGCCGGATGCCTGGGCGATGGGCGCGGGGCTGTCGTCGACCTGGACTTTCTCGCCAGGGCGGGCGTGTTGCAGGCCTTCGACGACGATACGGTCACCGGCCTTCAGGCCGCGGGTCACCACCCAGCGGTCATTGACCACCGAACCCAGTTCTACCGGCTGCTGGCTCACGGTTTGCTCGGCGTCCAGCAGCAACACCATCGGGATCCCGGCGCTGTCGCGGGTGATCGCCCGTTGCGGCACGCTGATGCCTTGCTGGTCGACGGCTTGCTCCAGGCGCACGCGGATAAAGCTGCCGGGCAGCAGGTCGAGGTCCGGGTTGGGGAACTCGCTGCGCAAGATGATCTGCCCGGTGCCCGGGTCGACGCTGATCTCGGCGAACAGCAACTTGCCCGGCAGCGGATACAGGCTGCCGTCATCCTGGATCAGCGTGGCCTTGGCCTGGTCCTGGCCGACTTGCTTCAAGTGCCCGGCGCGAAAGGCCCGGCGCAGGTCGTTCAGCTCGCGGGTGGATTGGGTCAGGTCGGCGTGGATCGGGTCCAGTTGCTGGATCAGCGCCATCGGTGTGGCTTCGTTCTGGCCCACCAGCGCACCTTCGGTCACCAGCGCACGGCCAATCCGACCGGAAATCGGCGCAGTCACGGTGGCATAACCCAGGTTCAATTTGGCGCGCTGCACGGCGGCCTGGTTGGCGGCCACATCGGCGGCGGTTTGCCGGGCGGCGGCGCGGGCGTTGTCGTATTCCTGGCCGCTGATGGCGTTGCCTTCCACCAGTTGGCTGTAGCGCTGCTCTTGCAGGCGCGCCTGGAATGCATTGGCCTCGGCCTTGCGCAGGCTGGCCTGGGCGCTGTCGAGGTCGGCCTTGAACGGCGCCGGGTCAATCCGGAACAGCACATCGCCCTGTTTGACGTCATGGCCTTCCTTGAACACCCGTTGCAACACCACGCCGGCCACCCGGGCGCGCACTTCGGCGATGCGTGGCGCGGCAATCCGTCCGCTCAACTCGCTGGTGATGGACAGGGGCTTGGCTTCCAGGGTTTCGATCCGCACCTTGGCCAGCGGCGCCTCGGCGGCGTCGTCCGCCGACTTGCCACACGCGCTCAACGCCAGTGTCAGGGCCAACAGGCAAAACGGCGCAAACAGATTCTTCGACATGCTCATATCCCAATATTGACTGGCGCATCCTACGGGCGCCCCCCGCCACAGTGCTGTGAAGCTCTGTAGGTGGTGTGTGAAGAAATGTAAGGTGCGACCCACAGATGCACGCGGGCGTATATCCTTCATAACCGCCGAACCTTACACGATCTTCCTGATACCGAAGATCAAATGTGGGAGCGGGCTTGCTCGCGAAGGCGGTGTGTCAGTCGCCGTGTGCGTTAACTGAAACACCGCTTTCGCGAGCAAGCCCGCTCCCACATTGGATTTGCGTACTACTCAGAAATTGTATTATTTGGAAATACCATGCCCAACATTCTTCTGGTGGAAGACGACGCCGCGCTCTCCGAATTGATCGCCAGTTACCTGGAACGCAACGGCTATCACGTCAGCGTGCTCAGCCGTGGCGACCACGTGCGTGAGCGTGCGCGGCTCAACCCGCCGGACCTGGTGATCCTCGACCTGATGCTGCCGGGCCTCGACGGCCTGCAGGTCTGCCGGTTGCTGCGGGCCGACTCGGCCACGCTGCCGATCCTGATGCTGACCGCCCGCGACGACAGCCACGACCAGGTGTTGGGCCTGGAAATGGGCGCCGACGACTACGTCACCAAACCCTGCGAGCCGCGGGTATTGCTGGCGCGGGTGCGAACCTTGCTGCGCCGCAGCAGCCTCACCGAACCCCAGGTGGCCAACGACCAGATCCTGATGGGCAACCTGTGCATCGACCTGTCGGAACGCACCGTGACCTGGCGCGGCCAGCCGGTTGAGCTGTCCAGCGGTGAATACAACCTGCTGGTGGTGCTGGCCCGGCACGCCGGCGAAGTGCTCAGCCGCGACCAGATCCTGCAACGCCTGCGCGGCATCGAGTTCAACGGCACCGACCGTTCGGTGGACGTGGCGATTTCCAAGCTGCGGCGCAAGTTCGACGACCACGCGGGCGAGGCGCGCAAGATCAAGACGGTGTGGGGCAAGGGCTACCTGTTCAGCCGTTCCGAGTGGGAATGCTGAGCCATGTTTCGCGTCCTGATTCGGCTGTACCTGATCACCATCGTCACCTTCGCCGCCGCGATTTACCTGGTGCCCCGGGCGGTGATCCAGCTGTTTGAACACCGTTACATGAACTACAACATCGAGCAGTCCCGAGGCATGCAGAGCCTGATCGTCAAGGAGTATCGACGGGTGCCGATGGAGCAGTGGGCCAATGTCACCGTGCGACTGTCGGCGGATTTCGCGCCGCTGAAGGTGCAACTGCTGCGTATCCAGGACGCCAGCTACACCCCTGAAGAACAGCGCCTGCTGGAAAAAGACCAGATGGTGATTCGCCTGGGCGAGTGGGGCTGGGCGGACGACGTCAGCTCGGCCCTGGACGACCAGTTGGTGGTCAAGGTCTCGGTACCGCCGGACCCGCTGGACATGAACCTGCTGTACTGGAGCATGAACGTGCTGATCGGCGCGGCGCTGCTGGCATGCCTGCTGTTCTGGCTGCGGCCCCACTGGCGCGACCTGGAGCGCCTGAAAAGCACCGCCGCGCAACTCGGCCAGGGCAACCTTGCGGCCCGCACAAAAATCCCGCCCAGCTCCAACATCGGCAGCCTGGCGGCGGTGTTCGACACCATGGCCAACGACATCGAACAGCTGCTCAACCAGCAACGCGACTTGCTCAATGCCGTCTCCCATGAACTGCGTACGCCGCTGACGCGCCTGGACTTCGGCCTGGCCCTGGCGCTGTCCGACGACCTCCCGGCGGCCAGCCGTGAGCGGCTGCAAGGGTTGGTGGCGCACATTCGCGAGCTGGATGAGCTGGTGCTGGAGCTGCTCTCCTACAGCCGTTTGCAAAACCCGGCGCAAACACCCGAGCGGGTGGAAGTGGTGCTGGATGAGTTCATCGACAGCATCCTGGGCAGCGTCGACGACGAACTGGAAAACCCGGATATCGTGATGGACGTGGTGCTGGACTGCGCCGTGGAACGCTTCACCCTGGACCCGCGCCTGACCGCCCGGGCCCTGCAAAACCTGCTGCGCAACGCCATGCGGTATTGCGAGCGGCGAATTCAGGTGGGGGTGAAGGTGTGTCCCAGGGGGTGCGAGATTTGCGTGGATGATGACGGTATTGGCATTCCGGTTGACCAGCGGGAGCGGATTTTCGAGCCGTTCTACCGGCTGGATCGCAGCCGGGATCGAGCCACTGGCGGTTTTGGCCTGGGATTGGCCATCAGCCGGCGGGCGCTGGAGGCGCAGGGCGGAACATTGACGGCCCAGGCTTCGCCATTGGGTGGTGCACGCTTCCGCCTCTGGCTGCCGAGTTAAAGAACACCACAAAACCATTGTGGGAGCTGGCTTGCCTGCGATGGCGGTGGGTCAGCTTGCATCTTTGCTAACTGATACACCGCCATCGCAGGCAAGCCAGCTCCCACATTTGATCTTCATCGTTCTTCAGTCCCGAATTTGGCATTTGCACAGCCTTACCACCTCACGCGGTGCCTTGTTATAGTTCGGCCCCTATTCCAGCCGCCAGTCAAGGATCACTGCCATGTCCGAATACCAAGCCTTTGTCGTCGAACTCAGCGGCAACGTCGCCCATGTGCAGCTCAATCGCCCGGAAAAGATCAACGCGATGAACGCGGCGTTCTGGACCGAGATCATCGACATCTTCCAATGGGTCGAAGACACCGACGCGGTGCGTGCCGTAGTCATCAGCGGCGCCGGCAAGCATTTCTCCTCCGGCATCGACCTGATGATGCTGGCCTCGGTCGCCAACGAGTTCGGCAAGGACGTGGGCCGCAACGCGCGCCTGCTGCGGCGCAAGATCCTCGAACTGCAAGCTTCCTTCAACGCCGTCGACAACTGCCGCAAGCCGGTACTCGCGGCGATCCATGGCTACTGCATCGGCGGCGCCATCGACCTGATCAGCGCCTGTGACATGCGCTACGCCGCCGAAGATGCGCAATTCTCCATCAAGGAAATCGACATCGGCATGGCCGCCGACGTCGGCACCCTGCAACGCCTGCCGCGCATCGTCGGCGACGGCATGCTGCGCGAGCTGGCCTACACCGGCCGCCAGTTCGGTGCCGAAGAGGCGCGCAGCATCGGCCTGGTGAATCGGGTGTACAGCGATCACCAGAGCCTGCTGGCCGGCGTGCTGGAAATCGCCCGGGAAATCGCCGCCAAATCGCCGATCGCGGTCACCGGCACCAAGGCGATGATCAGCTACATGCGTGACCACACGATCAATGACGGTTTGGAATACGTTGCCACCTGGAACTCAGCTATGTTGCAATCCAACGACCTGCGCGTGGCCATCGCGGCCCATATGAGCAAGCAGAAACCCGACTTCGTGGATTGACTGAACATGACCCCAGGCTGGATTACCACAACGCTGCTGGACAATGACGCCCCGGGCGGCTGGGCCGTGGCCCGCAGCCGTGAAGGCTTTTTACACGACCAGAACGGCCCGCTGTTTCCCCGGGAATGGCTCAAGCGCCAGGACCTCTCGGTGTTCGCCGAGCATGGCATCGGCCACCTGGACGGCGAGCCGGTGTACCTGCTGGAACTCAATAGCCCCGCCGACGTGCCGGGCTGCGGCTGGCAGGGCCTGCGGGCATTCATGCTGCAGGGCGATCACATGCTGTACAAAGTCCTGGGCTACGCCGCGCAAATCGGCACCTGGGCCCGGGAGCATCGTTTTTGCGGCAGTTGCGGCCAGGCGATGGTGCAGGTGCCGCGGGAGCGGGCGATGTTCTGCCAGGCCTGTGACCTGCGCAGCTACCCGCGGATCTCGCCGAGCATGATCGTGTTGGTGACCCGTGGCGACGAGATCCTGCTGGCCCGTTCGCCGCGCTTTGTCACGGGGGTCTACAGCACCCTGGCGGGGTTTGCCGAGCCGGGCGAGTCGGCCGAGGACTGCCTGATTCGCGAAGTGCGTGAAGAAGTGCAGGTGGAGGTCAAGAACATCCAGTACATGGGCAGCCAGTGCTGGCCGTTCCCGCACTCGATGATGCTGGGCTTTCACGCCGAGTACGCCGGCGGCGACATTGTGCCCCAGGCTGACGAGATCGAAGACGCGCAGTGGTTCAACATCCATGAACTGCCGCCGTTGCCGGCGTCGCGCTCGATTGCGCGCTACCTGATCGACCTCTACCTGGCTCGTCGCCTAGGTCACGCTGAACCAGTGCTGCCAGGCTAGGCGCACCGTCAGGCCGAGCACCACGGTGATGAACACCGGGCGAATGAACTTGGCGCCGCCGCTGATGGCGCTGCGTGCGCCAAAAAAAGCGCCGCACATCACCGACACGCCCATGCACAGGCCGACAATCCAGTCTACCGAGCCATTGAAAATGAACACCGTCAGCGCCGCCGCGTTGCTGACGAAGTTCATGCTGCGCGCCACGCCGCTGGCCTTTACCAGGTCGATGGGGTGCAACAGCATGGTACTCACGGTCCAGAACGCCCCGGTGCCCGGGCCGGCGACGCCGTCGTAGAAACCCAGGCCAAAGCCCTGGGTGGACTGCCATTTCTTCTTGATCGGTGCGTCGTTGTCCAGCGCCGCCTTGGGCGTGCCGCCGAACAGCAAATACAAACCGCAGCCGAACACAATCACCGGGAGCATCTTGTTCAGGGTTTCTGCCGGCAGGTAATGGGCCACGACCGCGCCGGTGAGTGCACCGACCAGGGTGCCGAGGATGGCGTGCACCCACTGGCGCGGATGAAACAGCTTGCGCCGGTAGAAGGTAAAGCTGGCAGTGGCCGAGCCGAAGGTGGAACTGAGCTTGTTGGTGCCCAGCACCAGGTGGGGCGGCATGCCGGCGGTCAGCAGGGCGGGCGTGGTGAGCAGGCCGCCACCGCCGGCGATGGCGTCGATGAAACCGGCGATAAAGGCAACCACGGCGAGGATCGCCAAGGTGGTGAGGTCAACGCTGAGTTCGAAAGGCATGGGCAAGACTTAGTCGGCAGGGCGCAGCAAGGGCTGCGCGAAAGGCCGGTATCTTACCGATTAGCGTGGGGGCCTGCGACTATGATCGTTCCCACGCTCTGCGTGGGAATGCCGCCTTGGACGCTCCGCGTCCTGCTGCCGCAAGGGTGACGCAGAGCGTCACGGGATGCATGCCCAATGTGGGAGCGGGCTTGCTCGCGAATGCGCAGTGTCAGTCACTGGATAGAGTGGCTGATCCACCGCCTTCGCGAGCAAGCCCGCTCCCACATTTCAACCGTGCCCGCTTGGCTATTTATGTGTTTCGACCCACTCCAGTGCGGTCCGCCAGATGCAGATCCCCAGGAAGTACGCCGACATCAGCAACCACAGGCCCAGGGTCAGGCGATTGGTGTACGGGAAGTCAATCACCAGCAGCAGGCTGCACAGCAACCAGATGGTGGTCACGGCAATATTGATCGGCATGAAGCGCTTGACCCGGAACGGGTGCAGGAACTTCATCGGCGTCACGGTCAGCAACGCCAGACCGATCACGGTGAGCAAGGTGACCCAGGCTTCCGGCTGGATGATATAGACGCACAGCGCCACCACGTTCCATGCGGCGGGGAAGCCGACGAAGTAGTTGTCCTTGCTCTTCATGTTGACGTTGCAGAAGCAGAACAGCGACGACACCAGAATCACCGACACCGTAAACAACGGGGTGAAGTCCGGCAGGGCGATATAGCGATAGATAAACAGCGCCGGAATAAACACGTACGTCAGGTAATCAATCACCAGGTCCAATACCGAGCCATCGAAGCTTGGCAGCACTGTTTGCACATTCACCCGTCGCGCGAGAGAGCCGTCGACCCCATCGACGATCAAGGCCAGGCCCAGCCACAGCAGGCAAGCCTTGGGCTGGTTGTCGAGCAGTGCCAGGGTGGCCAGGAAGGCCAGCACCACGCCGGTGGCGGTAAAACCATGGGCGCCCCAGGCCTTGAGACGGGCTACATGCAGGGTCGATATCACAGGGGCGTTCTCCAAAAGGTGAAACAGGGCAGCCGACGGGGTAGCACCGTCGAATCTGGCCAGAGTGTGCAGGTATCGACCGGGAAGGGTGGGATAAGGTTCACCACCCGGCGTAGGTTAAGCGTAGCAAGCGCAGGACGTTTCGGCATCAGCCTTGGCGAAACACCAGTGCCTTTAATCCGCTTTGCGGGTCGATATCGGGGAATTCCGGCGGGTTTTCCAGCCGCTGGTCAAAGCGCAGGCCAGGCGCTTCGCGGGTTACGCCGTCGATCAGGAAGTCTTCGCCGAACGCCGGGTCGTTCATGCACGCCAGCACCGTACCCTGGGCCGTGAGCAAATCCGGCAGGCGACGCAGCACCCGCTGGTAGTCCTTGGTCAAAAGGAAACTGCCTTTCTGGAACGAGGGCGGGTCGATGATCACCAGGTCGTACGGGCCGCTGTTGGTGACCTTGGCCCACGACTTGAACAGGTCGTGGCCGAGGAACGTCACCTTGCTCAGGTCGTGGCCGTTCAGGCGGTGATTGTCACGACCACGGCTCAGGGCGCCTCGGGCCATGTCCAGGTTCACCACATGCTCGGCGCCGCCTTCGATGGCCGCCACGGAGAAACCACAGGTGTAGGCGAACAGGTTCAGCACCCGCAGGCCATGAGCCTGTTCGCGTACCCAGTTGCGGCCGTAACGCATGTCGAGGAACAGCCCACTGTTCTGCTTTTTGCCCAGGTCGATCAGGTAGCGCAGGCCGCCTTCGGTGATGGTCAGTTCGTCGACCACCTCGCCCAGCAGCCATTCGGTGGTGCTTTGCGGCAGGTAGCGGTGTTGCAGCGCCACGGTATGGGCGCCGAATGACCGCCAGTCGATCTGCACCAGCATCTGCTTCAAGGCCTCAAGCTCCGCGGCTTCAGGCTCCTTGAACAGCGAGACCAGCACCACGCCTTGCAGCCAGTCCACTGTCAGTTGCTCCAGGCCCGGCCAGCAGCGGCCACGCCCGTGAAACAGGCGCCGGGTCTCGGCGGGGACGGTTTGCAGGGCGTTCAGCAAATGGGTGTGCAGGGTGGCGAGTGCGTCTGGGTTCATCGGGCAACGTCGGTCATTGAGCGGGCGGCATTTTAAACACAATTGCGGGGTGTTCGGGAGTTGAAGCACAACGTGCTCTGAATTTGCTGATTGGCAGTGATTTATGCTCAAAAGACCCCGAGAGGCGGCGCACAACAGTCAAAAAATCCCTTGGCACCGACATAAACTGGAAAAAAAGCCCGGAGGTGCCCATGAACGGTTTCGCGAGTGCAGTGAGTCAGACAGCGATGGACCAGGAAGAACTGGCCGAATGGCGCGATGCCCTGGCCTCCCTGGTGGCCAACGCCGGCGCGGCGCGCGCACGGGAGATCCTCGACATGCTGGCGGATGCCGGCGGCGCGCCGCACATCGCCTGGAAACCCCGGCATGGCACGCCCTACATCAATAGCATCGCCGTAGAGCAGCAACCGCCGTTTCCCGGCGACCTGGCCACCGAAGAACGCTTGGCCTCAGTGGTGCGCTGGAACGCCCTGGCCATGGTAGTGCGCGCCAACCAGGCCTATGGCGAACTGGGCGGGCATATCGCCAGCTACGCCAGCGCGGCGGATTTGTTCGAGGTGGGCTTCAACCACTTTTTCCGGGCCCGAAGCGACAGTTTTGGCGGCGACCTGGTGTTCTACCAGCCGCATTCCGCCCCCGGCATCTATGCTCGCGCCTTCCTTGAAGGGCGCCTGAGGGAGGCCGACCTGGCCCACTATCGCCAGGAAATCGGTGCCGGCAAGGCGGGTGCCCGAGGTTTGTCCAGCTATCCCCATCCGTGGTTGATGCCGGACTTCTGGCAATTTCCCACCGGGTCCATGGGCATTGGCCCCATCAGCTCGATTTTCCAGGCGCGGTTCATGCGCTACCTGCAACACCGCGGCTTGCAGGACACCACCGACCGCCACGTATGGGGCGTATTCGGCGACGGCGAGATGGACGAACCGGAAAGCATGTCGGCCCTGACCCTGGCCGCCCGTGAAGGCCTGGACAACCTGACCTGGGTGGTCAACTGCAACCTGCAACGGCTCGACGGCCCGGTGCGTGGCAACGGGCGAATTATCGACGAGCTGGAGGCGTTGTTCGCCGGTGCCGGCTGGAACGTGATCAAGCTGGTCTGGGGCTCGGACTGGGACGCCTTGCTGGCCAAGGACACCGACGGCGAGCTGGCGCGCACCCTGTCGCAGACGGTGGACGGACAATTCCAGACCTTCGCCGCCAAGGACGGCGCCTATAACCGCGAACATTTCTTCGGCCAGAGCGAGGCGCTGTCCAAACTGGTCGAGGGCCTGAGCGACGAGCAGATCGACCGGCTCAAGCGTGGCGGCCATGACATGGTCAAGATCCACGCGGCCTATCACGCGGCGCGCCGGGTAGCCGGCAAACCCACGGTGATCCTGGCCCAGACCAAAAAGGGCTTTGGCATGGGCGAGGCCGGGCAGGGCAAGATGACCACCCACCAGCAGAAGAAGCTCGACCGCGAGGCCTTGATCGCCTTCCGCAATCGCTTCCAGTTGCCGCTGTCGGATGAACAGGCCGAATCCCTGAGCTTCTACAAACCGGCTGAAGACAGCCTCGAAATGCGCTACTTGCACCAGCGCCGCGCCACCCTCGGCGGGTATGTGCCGAGCCGTGGCCAGCAGGCGCCCACCGTGAGCGTGCCGCCGGTGTCGGGCTACGGCGCGTTTGCCACCCTGGCGGAGGGCAAGGAAATGTCCACCACCATGGCCTTTGTGCGCATGCTGACCAATCTGCTCAAGGACAAGGCCCTCGGCCCGCGCATCGTGCCCATCGTCGCCGACGAAGCGCGCACCTTCGGCATGGCCAACCTGTTCAAGCAGATCGGCATCTATTCCAGCGTCGGCCAGCGCTACGAGCCCGAAGACATCGGCTCGATCCTCAGCTACCGCGAAGCCACCGACGGGCAGATCCTTGAAGAAGGCATCAGCGAAGCCAGCGCCATCAGTTCCTGGGTCGCGGCCGCCACCAGTTATTCGGTGCATGGCCTGCGGATGCTGCCGTTCTATATCTATTACTCGATGTTCGGTTTCCAGCGCGTGGGGGACCTCATCTGGGCCGCCGCCGACCAGCGTGCCCGAGGTTTCCTGCTGGGCGCCACTGCCGGGCGCACCACCCTGGGTGGCGAAGGCTTGCAGCACCAGGACGGCAGCAGCCACCTGATGGCCGCCACCGTGCCCAATTGCCGTGCCTACGACCCGGCGTTTGCCGGCGAGTTTGCGGTGATCCTCGACCATGGCATGCGCCAGATGCTGGAGCACGATGTGGACGAGTTCTACTACGTGACCCTGATGAACGAAAACTACCCGCAGCCGAGCCTGCCGGAAGGCGTCGAAGCGGCGATCATCAAAGGCATGTACCGTCTGAGCGGGCAGCCTGGCGGCATGGTCCGGTTGCTCGGCTCCGGCACGCTGGTGCGCGAAGCCCAGGCAGCGGCGCAATTGTTGGCGGAGGATTGGCAGGTTGACGCTGAAGTGTTCAGTGTCACCAGCTTCAGCGAACTGGCCCGGGACGCCCGTGACGTGGAACGCTGGAACCGCCTGCATCCGCAACAGCCGGCGCGGCGCAGCCACCTGGCGGAGTGTTTGCCCAAGGGCGCGCCGGTGGTGGCCGTATCTGACTATGTAAGGGCGGTGCCGCAGATGCTTGGGTCGTACGTGGATTCGGCTTACACCGTGCTGGGGACGGATGGCTTTGGTCGCAGCGATACCCGGGCGGCGTTGCGGGATTTCTTTGAGGTGGACCGCCATCACATCGTGCTGGCTGCGCTGACGGCGTTAGTAGAGCAGGGGAGTCTGGACAGGCAGATTTGCCAGCAGGCGATAGAGCGTTATGGGGTGCAGACCGATCGCGAGCCGTCCTGGACCTCCTGAGCGACAAAGATCTAAATGTGGGAGCGGGCTTGCTTGCGAATGCGGTGTGTCAGTCAATATATCCGGCAACTGATACACCGCTTTCGCGAGCAAGCCCGCTCCCACACTGGTTCTGTGTGGTTGTCTAAATACTGGCTATCAACGGCGCCCCAAACGATTCCCGCAGAAACCCCGGCGCGATATACCGCTCGTAATGTGCCTCGGACAACAGGAAAAACTCCCGGTCAATCGCATCCCGCAAATCTGCCAGATTGCGCTCGCGAAACTCCGGCAACAGCGCCAACCCATACGCATCCAGCTTCGAAATCACCCGCGCGCCCCGGGCAATCAACTGGTACGCCCAGCAATACGGCGACTGGTGGGGCACAAAGCGAATCTTGCGGTCTTCCAGTTGCTGGCGCAGGCGCTGCGGGTCCAGCACCTGCAGCTTGCTGGTCATCACCTGCACCAGCAGTTGTTCCAGGCGCAGCCACACCGCCTGTTTCTCCTCGGCGTTGTAGCCGTTCCACTGAATCACTTCATGGTGATAACGCTTGCAACCCCGGCACACCAGGTCTCCGTAGACGGTGGAGCACAGGCCGACGCAGGGTGTCTTGATGGTTTGATTGGGCATAAAAAAACATCGACAGGTGAAACAACACGGCCCCCGAAGGGGCCGCTTTAAATCAATCCCAGCTCAGCGCGCCGCCAGTCTGGTACTCGATCACACGGGTCTCGAAGAAGTTCTTCTCTTTCTTCAAGTCCATGATCTCGCTCATCCACGGGAATGGGTTAGTCGTCCCTGGATACTCTTCCTTCAACCCAATCTGCGACAGACGACGGTTCGCGATGAACTTGAGGTAGTCCTCCATCATCGCGGCGTTCATGCCGAGTACACCGCGTGGCATGGTGTCACGCGCGTATTCAATCTCCAGCTGAGTCCCTTGCAGGATCATCTGGGTCGCTTCTTCCTTCATCTCGGCATCCCACAAGTGCGGGTTTTCGATTTTGATCTGGTTGATCACATCGATACCGAAGTTCAGGTGCATCGACTCATCCCGCAGGATGTACTGGAACTGCTCGGCCACGCCGGTCATCTTGTTCCGACGGCCCATGGACAAAATCTGGGTGAAGCCGCAGTAGAAGAAGATGCCTTCCAGAACGCAGTAGTACGCCACCAGGTTGCGCAGCAGTTCTTTGTCGGTCTCGACGGTGCCGGTTTCGAACTTCGGATCGGAGATCGAACGGGTGTACTTCAAGCCCCAAGCCGCTTTCTTCGCGACCGATGGAATCTCGTGGTACATGTTGAAGATCTCGCCTTCATCCATGGCCAGCGATTCGATGCAGTACTGGTAGGCGTGGGTGTGGATCGCTTCTTCGAAGGCCTGGCGCAGGATGTACTGGCGGCACTCCGGGTTGGTGATCAGGCGGTACACAGCCAGTACCAGGTTGTTCGCGACCAACGAATCCGCAGTGGAGAAGAAGCCGAGGTTGCGCATCACGATGCGACGCTCGTCGTCGGTCAGGCCTTCCGGATTTTTCCACAGGGCGATGTCGGCGGTCATGTTGACCTCTTGCGGCATCCAGTGGTTGGCGCAGCCGTCGAGGTACTTCTGCCAGGCCCAGTCGTACTTGAAAGGTACGAGTTGGTTGAGGTCGGCGCGGCAGTTGATCATGCGCTTTTCGTCAACGGCGACGCGGGCGGCGGAGCCTTCGAGTTCGGCGAGGCCTTCGGCGACGTCGAGTTTGTCGAGGGCGGCCTTGGCCCGGATGATCGCGGCGGAGTCGCTGGCGGTCACGTTGCGGGCTTCAAGGGCGGCGGCAGCGCCGGCACCGTCGAGGCGGTCCATGTTGGCTTCGGTGGCGTGGCCGGCGTTGGCGCCCCGGATGACTATGTCACCGGTGTCTGGTTGATCTGCTTCATCCCAACTCAGCATTGAATTGCTCCTTCGTGGTCCGTCTGACGGCGTGGGCTTCGATTCACCCAGCGTGTTCAAAAATGTGCGTTTTGCAGGCTTCAAGGCATTGAAATACGGCGCATAGTGTGGTCGGTGTTCAGCGTTCTTGCACACTATGTAGTGGTTGTCTGTGTTTGTGGGCACACTATATGGGGTGTGGCAACGATGGTCAACGCACAAGACCAGGCCGATGGTCGCAGGGCCATGACTAAAACTCACAGCCCCATGACTTTTAATGGTTACGGCCGCTACCCGGGCCAGTGCTAAAAATTCGCCAACCAGCTCCCCATAACAAAAAAGAGCGTTTGCGAAATGAAAGCACTTGATCTGTACATCGGCGAAGGCTTCGAAGGCCCAGGCGTCAATGCTGCCCACATCAACATCCTCATCGGCCCGCGCAACGGTCCGGCCGGCCAGGCGTTTGCCAACAGTTTGGCGTCGCCAAGCCAGGGCCATTGCCCGTTCATGGTGATTGCCCAGCCGAACATCCCGGTCAAACCCATGACCCTCTACGTCAACAAGGCCGCCATCGGCAGCGACCTGCACGGCAATGCCACCTGGGGCGCGTCCCAGGCCGGGATCGCCAAGGCGGTGCTCGAAGCCCTGCTCGACGGCACCCTGCCGCCGGAAGCCGAGGACGAGTGGGCGATTGTCACCGCCAACTGGGTCAACCCGGCCTGCGATGACCTGGATGCGGTCTACCTGAACAACTACAACGCCTGCCGCACCGCGATCCGCGCCGCCCTCACAGGCTTGCCGCACACCGCGCAACTGGCGGATGTGGTCAACCACATCAGCAACCCTTTCTACACGCCAAAAGCCTGAGGACATTCCCATGCAATACATCCGTTTGGGCAACTCCGGCCTGCAAGTCTCGCGCCTGTGCCTGGGCACCATGAACATGGGTACCCCGGACTGGAAACCGTGGATCTTCGACGAGAAACAAAGCGAACCCATCGTTGCCCATGCCCTGGCCAACGGTGTCAACTTCATCGACCTGGCGGACTTCTACTCCGCAGGCGTCGGCGAGGAAGTGGTCGGGCGCATCCTCAAGCGCGTTGCGCGCCGTGAAGACATCGTGGTCACCACCAAGGTCGGCTACGGCACCCGCAGCGGCATCAATGCCAGCGGCCATTCGCGCAAGCACATCATGGACAGCATCGACGCCTCCCTGAGCCGCCTTGGCATGGATTACGTCGACGTGTTCATGCTGCATTACTTCGACGTGAACACCCCGGTGGAAGAAACCATGGGCGCCCTCAACGACATCGTGCGTTCCGGCAAGGCGCGCTACATCGGCGTGTCGACCATGCTCACCGGGCAACTGGCAAAAATTCTCATGGCCTGCGAGCGCAATGGCTGGGTCAAGCCGATCAACATGCAGCTGCAACTGAACTGCGCCTACCGCGAGGAAGAGCGCGAGATGATCCCGTTCTGCCGCGACCAGGGCCTGGGCGTGTCGGTGTTCAGCCCGCTGGCCCGTGGCTTGCTCACCGGCGAAGTGCAGTCGACCCGCAACCAGACCGACTTCTTCACCCAGCAGATGTACAGCGACCAGGCATCGTTCGACATCGCCCACTCGGTACAACGTGTGGCCCGTGCCCGTGGCGTGTCCAACGCGCAGATCGCCCAGGCCTGGGTGGCCAACCATCCGGGTGTGGACGTGATGCTGGTGGGCGCCGACACCACCGCACAATTTGATAGCGCGCTTGCAGCCCTCGACACCCAACTGGATGCCGAAGAACTGCACGAGCTGGAACGCAACTACACGCCGTGCGATGTGATCAACGACTACACCGCCGGCAAACGCATCCTGCGCAGCGCCCGTCCGGGCCTGGACCGTTTTAACCTGATAGAGGCCGTGGCATGAACCCGCTGATTCGCACAGGCAATTTCATTGATGGCCAATGGTCCAGCGGTGGGCCGGTCTACCCGGTGCTCAACCCGGCCAATGGTGCGCAGATCGCCGAAGTACAACGCGCCGGGGCTGAAGAAACCGACCTGGCCATTGCCGCCGCCAACCGCGCGTTGCCAGCCTGGCGCAAGCTCACCGCCAAGGAACGCAGCCAGCGCCTCAAGCGCTGGAGCGAGTTGATGCTGAGCAACCAGAAGGACCTGGCCCACCTGCTCAGCCTGGAACAGGGCAAGCCGCTGGCCGAAGCCATGGGCGAAGTGGTCTACGCGGCGAGCTTCCTCGAATGGTTTGCCGAAGAAGCCAAGCGTGCCTATGGCGACGTGATCCCGAGCCACAAGGCCGACGCGCGGATCATCGTGACCAAGGAAGCCATCGGCGTGGTCGCAGCGATCACCCCATGGAATTTCCCCCTGGCCATGGTCACCCGCAAGGTCGGCCCGGCGCTGGCGGCGGGTTGCACGATGATTCTCAAACCGTCGGAAGAAACCCCGCTGTCGGCTTTCGCCCTGGCGGTGTTGGCAGAACAGGCCGGGATTCCGGCGGGCGTGTTCAACATCGTGTCCGGCGATGCCGTGGCCATCGGTGGCGCACTGCAAGCCTCCAGCATTGTGCGCAAGCTGTCCTTCACCGGCTCCACCCGCACCGGCAAGCTGCTGATGCGCCAGGCCGCCGACACCCTGAAAAAGGTCTCCCTGGAACTGGGCGGCAACGCACCCTTTATCGTGTTTGACGATGCCGACCTGGACGCTGCCGTCAAAGGCGCCATGGCTTCCAAGTTTCGCAATACCGGGCAGACCTGCGTCTGCGTCAACCGCTTCTTCATCCAGGACGCTGTGTACGATGCGTTCACCCGCAAGCTGGCCGAAGCGGTCTCTGCGATGCGCGTCGGCAGCGCCCTCGAGGGAGAAACCGAACAAGGCCCGCTGATCAATGCGGCCGCGTTGGCCAAGGTTGAAGCCCACGTCGGCGACGCCCTGGAGAAAGGCGCCAAGCTGCTGTGCGGCGGCCGTCGCCATGCCTTGGGCGGGACGTTCTTCGAACCGACCATCCTCACCGAAGCCCACGGCGAGATGCTGATTGCCCAGGAAGAAACCTTCGGCCCGGTGGCGGCCTGCTTCCGCTTCAAGGACGAAGCCGAAGTGCTGCAACGGGCGAATGACACGCCGTTCGGCTTGTCCGCCTACTTCTACAGCCGCGACATCGGCCGCGTATGGCGCATGGCCGAAGGCCTGGAAGCGGGCATGGTCGGGATCAACGAAGGGATCATCTCCACCGAAGTCGCACCGTTTGGCGGGATCAAGGAGTCGGGCCTGGGTCGTGAAGGTTCCAGGTACGGCCTGGAGGATTACCTGGAGATCAAATACCTGTTGATGGGCGGTCTCTGACCCCACTCTCCCAAACAACACCGATCCAATGTGGGAGCGGGCTTGCTCGCGAAAGCGGTGGGCCTGCCACCACATGCATTGACTGACACACCGCCTTCGCGAGCAAGCCCGCTCCCACAGGGAAATGGGCTTGCCCGCTGTTACTCCGTCAAGAACAAAAATATGGAGAACACCATGTCCACCCAACCCATCAAAATCGACGACCTGCCCATCGGTCGCTTCCACCTTAAAATCGCCGGCCTGACCTTCGGCGCCCACTTCACCGACGGCTACATCCTCGGCCTGATCGGCATTGCCTTCACCTTGCTCAGCCCACAGATGCAACTGGACGCCTTCTGGCAAGGCCTGATCGGCGCCTCGGCCCTGATCGGCCTGTTTATGGGCAGCCTGTTCTTTGGCTGGATCTCCGACACCCTCGGCCGGCAGAAAATCTTCCTGGTCAGCTTCGTCCTGATCACCGTTGCCTCGGTGATGCAGTTCTACGCCGAAACCGCCATGGGCCTGTTCCTCTGCCGGGTGTTGATCGGTATCGGCCTGGGCGGCGACTTCAGCGTCGGCCACGCGATGCTCGCCGAGTTCTCGCCCAGGAAACATCGCGGGGTACTGCTGGGCTCCTTCAGCGTGGTGTGGACGGTTGGTTACGTGGCCGCGACTTTCGTCGGCACCGCCATGCTCAGCCTCGGCGATGATGCCTGGCGCTGGATGCTCGCATCGTCGGCAATTCCTGCCGGGCTGATCCTGATCGCGCGCATCGGCACGCCCGAATCGCCGCGCTGGCTGATCAACCAGGGCCGGATTGCCGAGGCCCGAGCCATCGTCAAGAAACACCTCGGCGAACACGTGGTCCTCGATGAAGAACCGTCGACGCAAACCCGTTCCGGCTACGGCGTGCTGTTCAGCCGTGAATACCGCAAGCGCACCGCGTTCAACTGCCTGTTCTTCGTGTGCATCGTGATGCCGTACTTCGCCATCTACACCTTCCTGCCGTCGATCCTGCAGAAGATGGGCCTGGCCGAAGGTTTTGGCACCGAGCTGATGCTCAACCTGCTGCTGATCATCGGCGCCTTGATCGGCATCTGGTGCACCGTGAAATTCTCCCGGCGGGGCTTTCTGATCAACTCGTTCATCATCCTGGCGGCGGCGCTGTTTCTGCTGGCGGTATTGCCGGGCAGCATGGCGTGGTTGATGGTGCTGACGTTCGGCGTCTTCACCCTGGTGCTGTCGGCGGTGAGCAACCTGGTGGGCGTATTCCCGGCGGAGAGCTTCCCGACCGAAGTGCGGGCCAGCGGCATCGGCCTTGCCACAGCCGTCAGCCGCCTGGGTTCGGCGGTGAGTACCTTCCTGTTGCCGGTGAGCGTAGCGGGGATCGGCCTGAGCCCGACCATGGGCATCCTCGCCGCGATCCTGGTGCTGGGGGCGATCATCTCCTGGGCCTGGGCGCCGGAAACCAAGGCGTTGACCTTGAGCCAGGCGTGCAAGGCCGAGCCTGCGGTGTCAGGGATTGCTCACCCGGTTCAACCACTGCGTAAACAACCGAACCTTGGATAAACCCTGCTTGTCACTTGCCACATCCAGCCAATAGCCATACGGGCCGATCACCTCCACCGGGGTGATCGGCAGCAGGCTGCCATTCGCCAGTTCGCGCTCGATCATCTGCCGGTCGATCACCGCCAGCCCACCGCCGGCCAGGGCGGTGTGGATCACCTGGTCCAGGGTGCTGAATTCCAGGCCCTGGCCTGCATCGATATCTTCCCGGCCCATGGCCGCCAGCCAGTTCTCCCAGACCTGCAAACGCTTGCCGTCGTGCAGGATGTGCAGCAGCGGAAAGCGCCGCAGGTCGGGTGGCTGACCGTCGCTGAACAGTTCCGGGCTGGCGACGGCGATGTGGCGTTCCATCACCAGCAGTTCACTGCTGCACTGCGTGGCCGCTTCCAGGCCGAAGCGGACCTGGCAGTCGATTTCCGCCAGGCTCGCGTGGGTGTTCTGGTGGGTGACGCTGAGGTTGATGTCCGGGTAACGCTCGCAAAACCGGCGCAGGTGGGCGGACAGCCAGCGGGTGGCCCAGGTGGGTGGCGCGACGATGCGCAGGCGCTGGCGCAGGTTGGGCACGCGCACGGCGTGCAGGGCGCGCTCGATATGGTCGAAGGCGTCGCTCAGGTGCGGGGAGAGGGCGAAGCCGGCTTCGGTCAGGGACAGGCCCTGGGGCGTGCGGATGAAGAGGGCAACGCCGAGGTAGTCTTCCAGTTGTTTGATCTGGCGGCTGACGGCGCCCTGGGTGACGTTGAGGCCCACGGCGGCCTGGCTGAAGCTGCGGTGGCGGGCGACTTCTTCGAAGACACGGAGCATGTTGAGGGAGGGCAGTTGGCGCATGAAATGGATTCCACACCTGTTGTTTTTATGGTGTTTTTGGCGGCCTCTTCGCGAGCAAGCCCGCTCCCACATTTGATCGGCGCCGCGGTCAAAATGTGGGAGCGGGCTTGCTCGCGAAGGCGTCAGTGAAGACGCCGCCTATTTTAGAAGTAGTAGCCAATGTTCATATACAACTGATTCTCCCACTGGTTACTCCCCCCAGCTCCCAAGCTCTCGGTATAGCTGCTCCCACCAATATACGGATCGTTCTTGCCGATCAACCACTCCGTGGCCACCCACAGTTTACTCACCGAAAACGACGTGCCCAGGATCACCCGCTGCGAGGTCTTGAACTGATCCTCGGACTTGTCAAACGCACTGTAGTTGGCATACAGCTTAACGCCGCTGACCTGGTCAAACAGGTACTTGCCACCCACGTCGTAGCTCAAATCCGCCACATAAAGATTGCCGCGGCTGGCCACGTTGAACGTGCCGTCATACCCGCCCAGGGTCACCACGCTGTCGGTGCCCGGGTTGCGCGGCGACATCTGCTGGCGTGCCGCCTGCAATTGCACGCCCCACGGGCCGTTCTTGCCCAGGTAGTGGATCGCCACCGCGTTGCGTCGGCCATCGTCATTGGTGTCCTTGTTCTCCAGGGTGGAGGTCAGGCCGGACAGCCCGACTTCCGATTTCCACCCGCCCAGGTCCATGGCCTTGGCTACCCGCACCACCACGGTATTGCGTTCCTGGTTGTTGCTGCCGTCGCCCACGTAGCTGTCGGCCTCGGAGATCACGCTGGAGTAGGTCACGCCCTTGCTCGTGCCTTTGCCCTGCCACGCCGGGCGCAGGTAGTAACCGGCCTGGATGTTCCAGTCACCGCTTTGCTGGATGTACTTGGCGCCGACCTGCTGCACATCTTCCAGGCCGATCACGTTGCCCAGGGTTTCGTAGAAGGTGCTGCCGAAGTACGGCTGCAAGCCAAACGGCACGGTGTTCAAACCCACTTGCACCTGCTGGTCGGGGTTGAACTTGTAGCCCACCCAGGCGAACTTGGCGAACTGGATATCGCCGTAGTTCTTGGTGTACTGGTACGGGTAGGAGCGCCCGTAGAAGCGGTACTGCGCTTCGCCGATCCAGGTGTCGGAGTTGTACTTGGCGCTGAGGTACGCGGTGTCGAGGCCGAACTTCTGGATGTCGCGATCCGGGTCGTAGTCCCAACGGGCGCGCACGGCGCCGCCGAGGTCGAGGTTGTCGGTGACTTGAATGGCCATGGCCGGTGCCGCAAGGGCGCCAAGCACAGGGACCAGAGCGATGTAACGGAAGGTTGGTCGCATGGTTTTGCTCTCGTTATTGGTTATTTTTTGGCAACAGCAGCCCCTTGCCGCAACGAACGCTGCGACGCGGGGTAAAGGGTTGACTCAGTGCGCTTGCGGGCGAATCAGCCGCAACGGCGGGCCTGCCGTGGGCAGCTCCGAGGCGCCGGGGGCGGCGGCGAGCAAGGTCTGGGTGTAAGTGTTCTGAGGTCGCAGCAACACTTGCTCGGCAGTGCCGTATTCCACGACTTCGCCCTGGCGCATCACCGCGATGTAGTCGCTGATCTGCGCCGCCACCCGCAGGTCGTGGGTGATGAACAGGATGCTCAGGTTCAGGCGCTGCTGCAGTTCGGCCAGCAGTTCCAGCACCTGTTTCTGCACCGAGACATCCAGGGCTGACACGCTCTCATCGGCGATCAACACTTCCGGGCGCATCGCCAGGGCGCGGGCGATGCCGATGCGCTGGCGCTGGCCGCCGGAGAACTGCCGGGGCTTGCGCTTGAGGGCGTCGCGCTTGAGGCCCACCTGTTCCAGCAAATCTCCGGCTTCAGCCCACGCATCCTTGGCCGACAACCCGCGCAATTGCGCGGCGCGGGCGATGATGTCGCCCACCCGGTGCCGAGGATTGAGCGAGCCATACGGGTCCTGGAAAATCATCTGGATGCGCCGACGATTCGCCGCCAGCGCCGAGCCGCGCAGGGCCAGGAAGTCGGTGTCACCGACCCATACGTGGCCGCTGTCGCTGTCCACCAGGCGGATCGCGGCTTTCACCAACGTGCTTTTGCCCGAACCGGACTCGCCGACAATCGCCAGGGTCTTGCCCCGTGGCAGTTGCAGCGAGACATTGCGCAAGGCCGCCACCGAGCTGCCGCCGACGGTGTAGGTCTTGGTCAGGTGCTCGATGCGCAATGCCAGCTCGCCGTCGGCACTCGGCTTGTGCAGCTCCGGGTGCAGCGCCGGCACGGCCGCAATCAGCTTGCGGGTGTAGGCGTGGGCCGGGGCATTCAGCACCTGGTCGCGCTCGCCGATTTCCACCAGCCGGCCGCCTTCCATCACCGCGATACGGTCGGCAATCTGCGCCACCACGCCGAAGTCATGGGTGATAAACAGAATGCCGTGTTGCCCGCGGCCGCGCAGCTCGCGCACCAGCTTCAGCACTTGCGCCTGGGTGGTCACGTCCAGCGCCGTGGTGGGTTCGTCGGCGATCAGCAGGTCCGGGTTCATCGCCAGCGCCATGGCAATCACCACCCGCTGGCATTGCCCGCCAGACAGTTGATGGGGAAAGCTGTTGGCGATGCGTGGCGGGTCCGGCAGTTGCGTCGACTCCAGCAGCGCCAGCATGCGCTCGCGGCGTTCAGCGCCAGGCATCTGCGGTGCGTGAATATCGAAGATCTCTTCCACTTGCTTGCCAATGCGAATCGCCGGGTTCAGCGCCGCCATGGGCTCCTGGAAAATCATCGCAATACGGTTGCCCCGCAGCTGGCGCAAACGCTCCTCGTCGAGGGTGCAAATGTCATCGCCGAGGAAGTCGATCACGCCTTCGGTATGCCGCAAACCCTTGGCGTAGTCGCCCATGATCGCCGCCGACAGCACGGACTTGCCGGAGCCGGACTCGCCGATCACGCAGAGGATTTCGCCCTTGCGCACTTCCAGGCTGATGCCTTGCACCGCGTGGCTGCGGTCGGCGCCGGCGGGCAATTCGATGGACAGGTTCTGCACCCGCAGTACTTGCGTGTGGTTCATGCTCAACTCCTTGCGCCTTTCTGGGCGTGTTCATCCAGGCCGTCCGCCAACAGGCTCAGGCCCAGCATCAGGGTGGAGATGGCGATGCACGGGAAGATCACCAGGTGCGGGAAGGCGATGGCCATGGCGCGGCCGTCATTGATCATGCCGCCCCAGTCCGGTGTGGGCGGCGGCAGCCCGAGGCCCAGGAAGCCGAGGGCGCCGATCATGATCGCGGTGTAGCCGATGCGCAGGCAAAAATCGACAATCAGCGGCCCGCCGCAGTTGGGCAGGATTTCCACCAGCATGATCCGCAGCGAGCCCTCGCCCTGGGTGATGGCGCTGAGCACGTAGTCTCGCGAGCGAATATCGATGGTCAGGGCGCGCATGATCCGGAAGATCGCCGGCGCGCTGGTGAAGGTCACCGCAATCAGGATATTCAGCGCCGAAGCACCGAGGGCGATGATGATCACGATGTACAGCACCAGCACCGGGAACGACAGCACCGTGTCGGCCACATACGACAGCACGCTGTCGACCCAGCCGTTGAAGTAGCCGGCGCACAGGCCCATGGCGATGCCCACGGCAAACGCGGTGAGCGTGGCGAGGATCGACCAGAACAGCACGGTACGGGTGCCCCAGATCAGCCGCGAGAGAATGTCGCGGCCAATCATATCGGTGCCCAGCAGGAAGCTCTGGCCGTTGTCGCCGACGGTCATTGGCGTCAGTAAGGGCGTGAAGCTTTCCAGCGGATCATGGGGCGCGATCCACGGTGCGAACAGCGCGATCACCACCCAGCCGCCCACCAGCAGCAGGCCGAGCAATGCCAAGGGATGTTTGAACGAGTGCAGGAGGTTCATTGGGCACCTCCGCCGAGGCTGCGCAGGGTGATGCGCGGGTTGAGCCAGGTGTAGGCCAGGTCCGAGAAAATCTTGGTGATGCCCACCACCACGGCACTGACCATCGCGCAGGCTTCGATCAGGTACACGTCATGGTTCAGCGAGGCGGTGTACAGCAGCGAGCCGAAGCCCTTGTAGGCGAAGAACACCTCCACCACGATCACGTTCGACAGCAGCCACGGGATGTACAGCATGATCACCGTGACCGGCGCGATCAGCACATTGCGCAGGGCATGCCGCAGCACAATGCGTGAGGTCGACGCCCCCTTGAGCCGCGCCGTGCGGATGTACGGCGCCTGCATCACTTCCATCATCGAGGCCCGGGTGATGCGCGCCAGGTAACCGATGCCGAACAGGCACAGCACCATCAGTGGCAGCACCAATTGCACGACGCTGAAGCCCTCGCTCATGCTGCTCACACCGGGCAGCCAGTTAAGCCAGAACACAAAGATCGCGGAGACGAACACCGCGCTGGCGAAGTCGGGAATCGAGGTGGTGACGATCGACAGGAACGACACCAGGCGGTCCAGCGCCGAGCCCTGGCGAATCCCGGCCAGAATGCCGAGGGTCAACGCCACCGGCACCATCACCAGCAAGGCCAGGCCGGCCAGGGTCAGGGTTTGCGCAAGGTTCGGCAGCAGCAGCTTGATCACTGATTCGCGAAAGTACACCGAGGTGCCCCAGTCGCCGCTGACAAAGTCCTTGAGCCACACCAGGTAGCGCCACACAAAGGGTTGGTTATAGCCATGTTCCACCAGCCACGCGGCGCGCTGGTCGGCCGCGGAGTAGGGGCCGAGGACGTTGATCGCCACGTCTTCTATATTCAGTTCCAGGGCCAGGAACACGATCAATGACACCGACAGCAGGGTCGCCACCAGCGCCAATAACTTGCGCATCAGAAAATGAGCCATGGGTGCATGCTCCGACTGTTCAAGGGATGCCTGCCCGTGTGCGGGCAGGGAGGAGGGCGTGCGCTAAATCAAGCGCTCATCCACACACTGTCCATCGGGTAGAAGTCGGAAGGGTGCACCTGGAAGCCCTGGACCTTTTTGCTCACGGCGGTGAACTTGTCGCCCCAGAACGGCTGCACGATCACGCAGGCGTCCTGCAGGATGCGTTCGACATTTTCCATCGCCACGGCGCGCTGTTTCGGGTCGATGATGCCCATGGCCTTGTCCAGCGCGGCATCGAACGCCGGGTCGCTGTAATGGCTTTCGTTCCAGGCACCACCGCCACGGTAGGCCAGTTCCAGGGACATTACGCCCAGCGGGCGGTGGGCCCAGTAGGTCAGGCTGAAAGCAGCCTTGTCCCAGATCGGCCAGTACTGTGCAGCAGGGATCACCTTGAGGTTGATGCGGATCCCGGCTTCCAGGCAGTTCTGTTGCAGGATCTGCGCGCAGTCCTGTTCATAGCGGCCCTGGGTGTTGCCGACGATCAGGTCAATGTCGATGCCGTTGGGTAAGCCGGCTTCGGCCAGCAGCTTCTTGGCCGCCGCCACGTCGCGGTTGCGCTTGGGCAGCGGGAAATATTCGGGGTGGGAAGGCGCCACATGATGGTCTTCGCCGAGGGTGCCCATGCCGCGATAGGCGATCTTCAGCATCTGCGCGTTATCGGCGCACAGCACCACCGCCTTGCGGATCCGCAGGTCGGTGAACGGCTTCTGGTCGCAGGCCATGCGCATCACCACGGTTTGCGCCGACTTGCAGGTCAGCAACTGGGCCCCGGGCAAGCGCTTGGCCAGGTCCAGTTCAGCCACCGTCACGCGGTACAGCACGTCGACTTGTCCGGCTTGCAGGGCGGCGAGGTGGGTGGACACGTCGGTGCCCATGTCGATGTAGCGCAACTCGTCAAGGTTGGCTGGTTTGCCCCAGTAATCGGCGCGCTTGGCGAAGGTCGCCTGCTTGTTCACGGCGAATGAAACCAGCTTGAACGGCCCGGTGCCCAGCGGGTTTTTCGCCCAGTCGTCACCGGCCTTGAAGCTGCGGTGCACGATGGCGCAGGTGAAGGCGTTGAGCATCTCCGGGATCGCCAGGATCGGCCGCTTGAGCACCAGGCGGAACTGGAACTCGCTGACTTTTTCGAAGGCCTTGATGTCCTGGAACGCGGTGCGGTTCACCGACTTGGAATCGGCGGCGATCCAGCGTTCGATATTGTGCTGCACGTCGTCGACGTTGAAGGTGTCGCCGTTGCTCCACTTCACGTTCTGGCGCAGGTTGAAGGTCCAGGTAGCGAGGTCTTCCGACGGGCTCCAGCTCTCGGCGAGGTAAGGGTGGGTGATGTTGTCGGCGTCGACCCAGGTCAGGTATTCCACCGAGTTGCGCAGCAGGTTCGAGGCTTCGATCCAGGTGATCAGCATCGGGTCCTGGATTTCCTGGATCGCGCAGGCAAACCGCAGGCTGCCGCCCTGGCGTGGCTCGGCGGCCTGGGCGTGATTGCCCAGCAGTGCGGAACCGAGAAAGGTGCTGGCACTGGCGACGGTGATGCCCAGCAGCGCGGCCGTGCGCAGGAATTGGCGACGGTTGATTTCGCCGCTTTGCACTTGGGCACACAGATCATTTACGGCTGGATGCGGCGCGGCGCCGTCCAGGGTAGTCAACTCTTTCATAAGCCTCTCCGGTACTTGCGAATATGCGTTTTTTTGTTGAACCGCAAGGGTCAATGGCAAGCGCCGCGAAGGCGCGACCGTGACCGCTGTGAAGCCGGCAGAAGAACAAGGCGCAACGAAGTCGGGAGGGTGGCAATGGGACAGGACATAGGGCAGCTCTCATGTTGTTTTTATTAGAGATGCCCGCAGTTTTGTCATTTGCGCAAAGATCGACAAACGACAAATTCTGCGTTGGAACGTTCTATAAACGCATGTTACATGTCGCTCCCCACCGACCGATCGTTCCCACGCTCTGCGTGGGAATGCCGCCCCGGACGTTCCGCGTCCCCTCTGCGAAACGGTGACGCAGAGCGTCACGGGATGCATTCCCACGCAGAGCGTAGGAACGATCAGTACCTCAACAAGCGCGGGTCGAACGGGTAGTCGGAGAGCAACTCGATGCCCTGTTCGTGGATGTAGATCTGCTCTTCGAGCTTGACCCCTTCGCCGCCGTCGTCGTGGCCGATGTAGCTTTCCACGCAGATGGTCATGCCGGCTTCGAACACACCGTCGTAGCCCAGGGCGTCAATGTCTTCGCGATGCACCACGTAGGGGTATTCACCGGTCATGCCAACCCCGTGCACCAGGGCGAAGTAACGGTTGTTTTTGTAATGCTCGGGAATCTTCCAGGCCAGTTCCGCGTACTCCTTGAAACTACGCCCGGCCTTGAGCATTTCCATGTTGGTCTGCACTTGCTCGTAGGCCAGTTTGTACAGCTCCTGCTGCTTGGCGGTGGCGGCTTGTTCCCCGCACAGGAAGGTCCGCGAGAAGTCGGCGTAGTAGCCGAAACGCCCGACCACGTCAGTGTCCAGCGCTACCAGGTCGCCGGCTTCGATGGGCCGGGTGCTGCACTCCTGGAACCACGGGTTGGTGCGTGGGCCGGAGGACAGCAGGCGGGTCTCGACGTAATCACCGTCGGTGGCGATCACATGCTGGTGCAGGTGCGACCACAGCTCGTTCTCGCTGATGCCGGGGGTGAGTTTGCTTTCCATCAGGCGCACCCCGGCCTCGGTAGCGCGCAGGCTGGCGCGGATCATCTTGAGTTCGTTCGGCACCTTGATGCAGCGCGCACGTTCCAGCGGTTCCTGGGCGTCGAAAATCTGGTAGCCGAGCTTTTGCAGTTCGAAGGCTGCGGCGGAGGTGGCGCTTTCAATGGCGATGCGTTTGCCGCCGCCGCATTTGCGCACCAGCTCATCGATTTCCGCGGCCCAGTCGGCGGTGACATTGCCCAGGAAACTTTCGCAGAAGTAATAGGAGATGGCTTTGGCCGGGCGCACTTCATCGACGGTGTTGAGGGTTTCGGCCAGGTGCAGGCAGCCGCCGAACTCGAACACCACCACCGGGCCTTCTGCCGGGATAAACGCATAGCGGGCCGGGTTGCGCGCCGAGTACACCTGCATGTTGCGTGAGCCGGTGGCGTAGCGCATGTGGGTAGGGTCGAACAGTACGCAGGCGGCGTAGTCGCGTTTTTTCAGCTCGTTGCGTACCCGTTGCAGACGGTCCAACTGGATCTGCTGGATCTCGTCATGGGTAGGTTCGCAGTCAGCGGGGTTGCGGTTGGGGCCGGACAGACTCATAGGGTGTTCCTCGCAGGGCAAATACGGTTTCAAGGTTTCTTAGGTGTGAATCAGTCGAGCAACTGGTCGCTGCGGACCAGGTTGCGTTCGGCTTGCAGATGGGCTTCGGACAGGCGTCCGTAAAGCTGCTTGGTGCGCTGGGCACGGCCAATGATTCCGGGCTTTTCGGAGTAGGCGAAGATCGCCGTGTTGCGCTCGGTGGCGCCTTCCACGCGGGTCACCCGGTGCACCGAAAAACGCCCTTTGAATATCTGCAAATCGCCGGGATTCAGCTCCAGTTCCTGCACCCGCGAACGGTCCTCGCCACGCACCACCTTGCCGACGGCGCCGAGGTTCTCCTGGGTGCGCGAGCGAATCATCGGCGCGTACTCGAACAGGCCGCCGGCCTCGGGCTTCTGGGTCATCATGCTGACGATGAATTCGTTGGTATCGAAGTGCCAGGGCTGCTCGGTGCCGTCCGGCATCACGTTGATCACCAGCCCGGCGAACGGGTCGGCGTACTCGAAGATTTCCGGCTCATTCAGGCAGGCACCGATAAAGCGTTTCATCATCGGCGACACGTACAGCCGGTGGATGATCGCGTCCGGGGCGATCATGTCGCGGGTCACAAAGCCGCTGGTGCGCTCCATGAACGTGCGGCGCGGGTCATCGTGGGGCAGGGAGGTGTCGTCCTCGGTGAAGTAGGCGTTGACCTTGCGCACCGAATAAAACGTCTTGCTCGACAGCGCCAAACCTTCCAGGCGCGCCTGCTCAAGCGCCGCGGGGCGCAGGAAGTTCTTCAGCAGGCAGCAACCGTCTTCGGCCAGTTCGGCCCGGGCGTGTTCGATCAGGGCCTGTAATTGAACATGGCCCGAATCATGTATGGGATACAGCTCGGTATTAATAATGTCGCTGATATCGCCCACTTCAGCGTCAGCAAGTTGAAGGCTCATGCAAGACTCCCGGAACTATCAGTTGGTGTTTTTGGCTGACCCGATAGTTGCTGAACGAGGTGCAAAGTGGAAATTACAAGTTGTGATCGAATCCATCGGCGAGGGCGATAGTTATGTCGGGCGAACTGGATGGCACCCTGCTTAAAGTGTTTGTGGCAATTATCGAGTGCCAGGGGTTTTCGGCGGCCGCCGAGCGCCTGCACAAGACCCAATCCACCGTCAGCCAGAGCCTGCAACGCCTGGAAGACATCGTCGGCACGCCACTGATCCGCCGTACCAGCCGCTCGGTGGGCCTGACCCCCGGTGGCGAAACCTTTTTGATCTACGCCCGGCAGATCCTCAAGCTGCACAGCGAGGCCGTCAGCGCCGCGCAATTGCCCAATCAACAGGTGTGTATCCACCTCGGCATGCCCGAGGACTACGCCGAGTATTGCCTGGGCGGGATGCTCAAGGACTTCCAGGCGCAGTTCGCCCAGGTGCGGCCCGATGTGTGCTGCGAGATGTCGACGGCCCTGGTGGGGCGCCTGCAACGGGGCGAGCTGGACCTGGTGCTGGGGGTGGAACACGCAGGTTTGCAGAGCGGGGAATACCTGTGCGACGAGCCGTTGGTGTGGGTCGCGGCGCCCAGCTGGAGTTGCGTGGGGCGTCAGTCGGTGCCGTTGGCGGTGTACGCCGAGGGCTGCGCGTTCCGTGCGAACGCCGTGCAGGCGCTGGCCCAGTCCGGGCGCTCGTGGCAGGTGGTTTACACCAGCCAAAGCCCGCGCGGCATTGCGATTGCGATCGAGCAGGGCTTGTCGGTGGGCGTGATGGCGCGGCGCCTGGTGCCACCCGACTGGCAGATTCTGGACGAGCGCCAGGGCTTCCCGCCGATTGCCCCGGCGCGCCTGATGTTCTGGCGTTCAGCCGGTTGCCAGGTGCCGGAAGTGGATGCCCTGGTGGAGATTCTGCGCCGGCAACTGGGCCACTCAGGGCATCTGGGCGGCCAGCGCTTCGCGGGTGTGTCGCTGGGCCATGCGCTTGAGCAATAACAGGCTGGCCAACACCCAGGCCGCGATCCAGCCGTGCACCACCGCAAATTCGCCAGTGACTTGCAGCAGCCAGCCGCACAAGGCATTGCCGGTGGCACTGGCCAGGCCGTAGCTGACCATGCTCAGGCTCACCACTTGCAGGCTGTGCACCGGGCTGAGCCGGGCACCGACGTAGGCGGCCATCAAGCCCCAGCACGGGAAATAGAACAGCGCGAACAGCCCGGCCGCCAGCCAGCTCAGTACCAAGCTCGGGTGCCCGAGCAAGCCGAGCATGCTCAGACCAAACGCGCCGATACTCAGGGCCATCACCCGTAACGCCCCCCAACGGTCTGCCAGCGTGCCCAGCAGCAAGCCGCCGATCACACCGCCGATCCCGATCAGCGTCCACATCGAGCCGGTGACGGAGGCGCTGGCTTGTAGCTGCTCGCTGACGAACGCCGACAGGAAATTCAGAAACGGCCCGCTGATGGCGCCGATAAACGCGCTGAGCAAGACGATCTGCATTGCCACCGGTTGTGCCACGCACAACTTCAGCCATTGGCGCAGCACTTGGTTCAGCGCCGGCGCCATGGTCTCGCGTGGTGTCGGTTGCTTGATCGGGGCCAGTGCCCACAGGGTCAACAGCGTGACAACCAGCGTCAACCCGGCGCAGATCAGCCAGAACTGGCGCAACGACAACCCCTGCAACAGCGCGATCAACAGCCCGTTCAAGCACAGCGCAAAGGCTGAGCCCGAGGACGCCAGCCCCAGCACCCGGCTGCGATGTGTAGTCGGGATCACCTCTTGAGCGAGGGCCGAAATCGCGTTCCAGTTCGACACCGCGCACGCCGACACCAGTGCCAGGCACAGGGCAAACGGCAGCACCCACGGCGCGGCGACGGCCAGGGCCAGCAGGGCGGGGCTGAGGACGATGGTCAGGCGCACCATATTGCGCGGGCTGATCCACGCCGCCGCCAGGCCGCTGGCAATCGAGGCGCCCATGTAGAACAGCTGCAACAGCGCGGCAATCAACGCGGCCTGGCTGTAACTGAGCTCAAAGGCCAGGCGGATCTGCGGCAACAGCGCCGAATACAGGAACACACTGAAACCGTGGGTGGTGGCGTTGCAGGCGGTAAACACCAGTGCCAGCAAGCCAATACTTCGCCGGGATGAAACGGGTGCGTTGGACATGGCGATGACTCGATAAGTTAATCGCGAAAGAGAGGGGCGAAGTTACAGGAAGTACATTGGCAGACTAGCGTTTATAGCCTGGCGACGACCAATGCTTAATTGTCTTAGTGTGCATGCGTTATACGCAGGCTATTTATTCGTGAGCGACGGTCTGTAGCGATAAACGACACTTTCAGCGGTTGCGACGATTAATTGTTTGTCAGGCTGGGGTGCTACCGCTGACCCAATACAAAAAGGTATGTTGTGCAGGTTATTTCCCCTGTGCTCCCGAGTGTCGTCCATGAAACGCAAAATGCCCGGTCTCAACGCCCTCAAAGCTTTCGAAGTCGCCGGCAGTACCGGCAGTTTTACCCGGGCCGCCGAGCTGTTGAACGTCACGCAGAGTGCGGTCAGCCGCCAGGTGCGCCAGCTTGAAGAACAGTTGGGCGAGGCCCTGCTGGAGCGTCGTCACCATCACCTGGAATTGACCAGTGCCGGGCGGGTATTGCTGCGGGCGTTGCACCAGTCGTTCGACAAGATCGAGCTGACGGTGCGCAGTATCCAGCAGAAGTCCCATGCCAATCGGTTGCACATCAATGCGCCGCCGACGTTTACCAATCGTTGGTTGATGCCGCGGTTGGGGCGCTTGCGCGAGCAGCATCCGGAGTTGGAGCTGAGCATTACCACGCGGTTGCAGGACAGCCTGGCGGAGACCAGTACGCTGGATTGTGCGATTCGGTTTGGCGATGGGGAATGGGATGGTTTGGACAGTTCGCTGTTGATTCAGGAGCGGCATATCGCGGTGTGTGCGCCGTCGTTGTATGCCCGGGAGTGGAGTGACGGGATTGATCTGAATCGCATGACGTTGCTGCATGTGCTGGCGCGGGAGGATCAGCGGTATCTGACGTGGAAGCATTGGCTGGATGCGGCGCGGATCAGTGGGGTTGATATCGAGGGGGGGTATGAGTTTGACCTGCTGGATTTGGCGATTCGGGCGGCGATCGATGGGTTGGGGATTACCATTGCGGATTGGCATATGGTCGCTTCGGAGTTGGCCAGTGGGCAGTTGACGCAGGTGCTGAATGTGCATGTGGAGGGGCATCAGTCGTATTGGCTGGTGACCCGGCCGGAGCAGACGGATACGCCGCAGTTGCAGGTGTTTGCGCAGTGGTTGCAGGAGGAGATTTGGTTGGCTCAGCGGCAGTTGGAGCCTTCTTTGGCGGCTGTTTGATTCGGTGTACATATCCGTTATTTAGGTAACGGC
>NZ_JACARS010000065.1:0-7288 GCF_013386485.1 Pseudomonas sp. P7758
GTTCTGGGAAGCGGAGCCGGAGCATCAGGATTACCTGGAGCGGATTCCGAATGGCTACACCTGCCACTTCATCCGACCCAACTGGAAACTGCCGAAACGCGCCTGAAAATGTGGGAGCGGGCTTGCTCGCGAAAGCGGTGTGTCAGTCAGCAAGTTCTTCACTGACCCACCGCCTTCGCGAGCAAGCCCGCTCCCACATAAAGCAGTTCCTACACAAAGCGCCTCCCTCACAAGGCGCATTTCCCTCAGCGCATTTGCAGAATGATCGGGCTACTGCTCGCCGGGCCCGTGTGCTCACGCAACTTGCCCACCGCCTTGGCATCCACCGCCCCACCCTGATTGCCCCAGGTGCCGCGCACAAACGTCAGCACTTCAGCAATCTCCTGGTCCGACAACTGCTCACGGAACGCCGGCATGCGATAAGCGTCCGCCACATTGGCCGCCACTACGCGCTGCGAGCCATTGAGGGTGATGTTGATCGCCGAGGCGTCCTCCTTGGCCAGTGCGGAGGTGGCGCCGGCCAGCGGCGGCATCCAGTCCGGTTGCCCTTTGCCTTCCAGCCCGTGGCACGAGGCGCAGCGGGTCACATAGGTATGCGCACCCGGCGCATCCAGGCGTTGCGCAGCCGACACCGCCTGATACTGCCAGGCCGCACCGTCGCGCTGCTCGTCGCCCGGCAATGACCGCAGATAGCGTGCAATCGCCGCCAGGTCATCGTCGCTCATGAACTGCGTGGAGTTGTTGAACGCCTCGGTCATCGAGCCATAAACCACCGCATGTTTGTTGCGACCGGTCTTGAGGAACTGCACCACTTCCGGCTCGCTCCAGCGCCCCAGGCCGGTGTTGGGATCATCCCGCAGGCTCGGTGCGTACCAGCCATCGAGCAAGCCACCGGCCAGGTAAGGCTTGCCACTTTCATCCAGTGCCTTCTCGTTGAAGGCCAGGCCCCGTGGCGTATGGCAACTGCCGCAATGCCCCGGGCCCTGCACGATGTAGGCGCCCCGGTTCCACAGTTCATCCTTCCCGGCCTTCGCGACATACGGCTTGCTGTCGGTAAACACGCCATTCCACAGCGCGATCGGCCACCGCATATTCAATGGCCACGGGATCGAACTCTTGATATTGGCCTGCTGCACCGGCGCCACGCCCTTCATGAAGAACGCGTACAGGGCGCGCACATCATCGTCGCTGAGCTTGGCATAGGACGGATACGGCATCGCCGGATACAGGCGGCGCCCACCCGGCGCGACACCCTGGCGCACCGCGCGGTCGAAGTCGGCGAGGCTGTAGCTGCCAATACCGGTTTCCGGGTCTGGCGTGACGTTGGTGGCGTGGATCGCCCCCAGCGGCGTGGCCATTTCCAGGCCACCGGCAAAGGGCTTGCCGTTGGGCACGCTGTGGCACGCCACACAGTCGCTGAGCCGGGCGACATACTCGCCTCGGGCGACCAGCGCCGGGTCCGTGGCGACGGGCTCGGCCCCCAGCGGCGAGACAGGCTCGCGGGTGACATACCAGGCCAGCAGGCCTGCGGCGACCAGGCACGGCAGCGCCAGCCAGCCAACGGTTCTTGCGAATCGACGGTTGTTCATAAGTGCTCAGGCCCCGGTCAGGTGAAGGAGTGGCGGCTTAACGGCATGCTGCGAACACGCTGCCCGGTCAACGCCGCGACGGCGTTGGCCACGGCAGGCGCCACGGCGGGCAGCGGCGGTTCGCCAATACCGCCCATTTTTTCCCCGCTCTCGATCACGCGCACGTGCACCCGGGCCATCCGCGAAGGCGGCAACACCGGGTACAAATCGTAGTTACGCGCCCGAGGCAAGCCGTCCACATACACCGCTTCCTCCAACAGCACCTGGGACAAGCCCAGCGACACCGCCCCATTCACCTGCGCTTCGACAATCGCCGGGTTGACGATGCTGCCCGGGTCGATTGCCTGCCAGATGTCATGCACCTTGACCTGGCCGTTCTCGATCGACACCTCGGCAATCACCGCCGTCTGGGTGCCGAACGGTGACGCCATCGCCACCCCGCGTGCGCGCTTGCTGCCGTCTTCGGCAACAAACGGCCCACGTTTCCAGCCACCCGACAACTCGCCCACCGCCTTCAGCAGGGTGGTCAGCCGCTGGTTATCCCGCAACAGATGCAGGCGCAACTCGAACGGGTCCTTGCCCCCCTTGTCGGCCAGTTCATCCAGGAAGGATTCGTAGAAAAAGTCATTCAGCGAATTGCCCACCGAACGCCAGTAGCCCAGCATCACCGGGCCCTTCACATAGATCTGCGCGATACGCTTGTTGGGAATCGCATAGGACTTGCCGGACAGTCCCTCAAGGGCCGTCGGGTCGAGCTTCTCGCCCTGCTTGCCCGCCAGGGCCTCGGTCGGTCCCTCCGTGGCGCTCACCGCTTCAATCGCCACCGGCCAGCCGTCGCTGTCCAGCGCCCCACGGAAATTCACCGCTGCGACCGGGCGCAGCACATCCCGCAGGAATTCTTCTTCGCGGCTCCAGATCAACTTCACCGGGCGCCCCACCGCCTTGGCCAACTCGATGGCCTGCGGGTAAGGACTGGCCGAGTCATACAGGAAGTGCCGCCCGAAAAAACCACCCAACAACGGCGAATGCAGGGTAATCCGCTCCGGGGCCAGGCCGGTGCGCTTGGCGATATCGGCCAGGAACATGTCCTGCGCCTGATTCGGCAGCCAGATCTCCAGCGAACCGTCAGGGTTGAAGCGCGCCAGCGCCGAAGGCGGCTCCAACTGGGCATGGTGCAGGTACTGGTTGTGGTAAGTGGCCTCGACCCTGGTCTTGGCATTGGCCAGCGTGCCGGCCACGTCGCCCTCGTTCTCATCATCACGGGCCGGGCCGGTTTCTGCGGCCAGGCGCTTGAAATGCTCGTCGCTGGAAAAGTCCTTCGGCATCCCGCGCACCTTGGAATCAGCCGTCGGCTCCAGCCAGTCGACCTGAATCGACTCCACCGCACGCTTGGCATGCCACCAACGCTCGGCCACCACCGCCACCGCACCGGGCAGGCGATGCACCGAATGCACGCCCGGCATGGCCTTGACCTGGTCTTCGTTGCGCAGGCTGCCCACGGTCATGCCGAGTCGGGGCGCATGCTGCACGGCGGCATGGAGCATGCCGTCGACCTTCATATCAATGCTGTACAGCGCCTTGCCGGTGGACTTGTCATACGCATCGAGACGCTTCACCGGCTTGCCGATCCAACGGAACTGGCTTGGGTCGCGCAGCTTCACACTGGCCACATCCGGTACCGGCAGGTCCATCGCCCGCCCGGCCAACTCGCCATACGCAAGGGAACGCCCGGACGCCGCGTGTACCACCTTGCCCGGCTCGGTCGACAGCTCGCTCACCGGTACCTTCAGCGCCTGCGCCCCGGCCTCCAGCAACATGGCCCGGGCCAGCGCACCCAGCCGGCGCATCGTGGGGTAACTCATCCGCACCGACATACTGCCGCCGGTGATGCGCATGCCGTTCTCCATCACCACAAAGGCTTCACCGGGCGGGGCACACTCAACCAGGAACGTGGCCGGGTCGGCGTCCAACTCCTCGCCGACAATCTGCGCCATCGCGGTGAACGTGCCCTGGCCGCCTTCGATAAACGGGCTGAGCAAACGAATCGTGTTGTCCGGGCGAATCTCCAGGAAGGCCGGCACCTGCGTACCGCGTTCGGCGGTGGCCGCGGCGGTGGCCGCCTGCACTCGGCCAGACCCCAGCGGCAGGCCAAAACCGATCACCAGCGCGCCCACGGCCGTACTGGCCAGGAAGCGACGGCGGGACAGGTTCACCGGGTCAGTCAGCGCCGCGACCAAGGGCAGCGCAGTGGGATCAATGCGAATGTTCATCAGGCCTCTCCCTTCTGCGCAAGGTCATGCACGGCGGCATGAATGGCGTTATAGGTGCCACAGCGACAGAGGTTGACCATGGCGGCCTCGATCTGCGCATCACTGGGCTTGGGCGTGTGCTTGAGCAGCGCGGTGGCCGCCATTACCTGGCCGGATTGGCAGTAGCCGCATTGGGCGACCTGGTATTCGACCCAGGTGGCGACGACCCGCTTGCCGACGTCATCGGACTCGATGGCTTCGATGGTGGTGATTTCGCGGCCGACCACGCCGGAAACGGGCGTGACGCAGGAACGCACGACATTGCCGTCCACAAGCACCGAACACGCACCGCATTGCGCCAGGCCGCAGCCGTATTTGGTGCCGGTCATGTCCAGGTTGTCGCGGATGACCCAGAGCAGGGGCGTGTCGGGTTCGGCGTCGACTTGGTGGGTCTGCTGGTTAATTCGTAATTCCATGGCTCACCCGCTGATCATCGGTTGGTGTTGCATTTTTTAGTATTTTTAGACGGCAAGACGGGGCCTCGCCGCTGGGCATCGATGGCCCGTCTGGTTCGCGCGCGCGTGGTTTGACTAGTCTAGCGGGCGATGGGAATGACTTTAGACCCTGGTTCATCAAGGCGCTATGCAGGGGTGGGCAAGATCGCAGGATTAGGCAAGTATTCAAGAGGATTGCGTCAGGGGGGGGAGCGGCCTGTGGTGTCAGTGGCGGTCACGCCGGGTGGTGTTCCACCAGAAAGTCGACAAATGCCCTGACCCGCGCAGGCATCGCCGCGCCGCCGACGAACACCGCGTGAATCGGCTCCTGGTCTCCGGGGTTGTACGCTTCAAGCAACGGCACCAGATCACCGCTGGCCAGGTCATCTGCCACGCTGAATGCGCCAATGCGCGCGATGCCGGCACCCAGCTTGGCCAGCTGGGACAATACCTCCCCGCTGTTACCCTCGATCGTACCCGACACCTGCAGCGAAAAATCGCGCCCGTCCACGCGAAACGGCCAGTCGGGCGCTGCCCGGCGGAAGTTGAAACGCAGGCAGTTGTGGTTGAGCAAATCCTGCGGCACCTGCGGCGTGCCATGACGCGCCAGGTAGTCCGGGGAAGCCACGATCACCTCGCCGATGGAGCCGATAAGGCGAGCGGTCAAGGGGCTGTCGGCCAATTGACCGAAGCGGATTGCAACGTCCGCTTGCCCGCCCAGGATATCCACCACCTCATCCTCCAGCCGCAACTCAACCACGATGGCAGGGTAGCGCGCGCTGAACGCGGCAACCAGCGGCACGATCGACAGCCGCCCGTGTGCGAGCGCCGCGCTGACCCTCAGCCGCCCCCGTGGCGCGCCCTGGTCGGTGATCGCATCCTCGACTTCGGCCATGTCCGCCAGGATCCGCCGGGCGCCGCGCAAATACGCTTCGCCTTCGGCCGTGAGCGTGATCGCCCGGGTGGTGCGCAGCAGCAGGCGGGTGCCTATGCGCCCCTCGATGCGGGTGATGATGCGGCTGATGGATGACGGCGTGAGGCCCAGCACCCGAGCCGCCCCCGAGAGGCTGCCCTGCTCCGCGACCATGGCGAACACCGCCATCTCCCCCGACCGACCGCCTATGTCCACTTGTGATCTCCACGCAAAGCTGTAGTGCCCTGCCGAGGGCTACCGCCTGAAAAGTCGTGATTGTAGCATTTGATACAAAGATGAGGAGTCACCTATGCGTATCAACCCACCCCTTGTAGCACTGTCCATCGGCGCCTTCGGCATCGGGGTCACCGAGTTTGCCCCCATGGGCATGTTGCCCGGGATCGCCGCCGACCTCGGTGTTTCCATTCCCGCCGCCGGGCTGCTGGTCAGCGCCTATGCCATGGGCGTGCTGATCGGCGCCCCGATCATGACCCTCGCGACAGCCAGGGTGGCGCGCCGTTATCTGCTGGTGGGCCTGATGGCCATTTTCACCCTGGGTAATCTGCTGTCCGCCCTGGCCACCGACTACCAGACCCTGATGGTCGCCCGGTTGGTGACATCGCTGAATCACGGGGCATTCTTCGGCATCGGCTCCATCGTGGCAGCGAGTGTGGTGGCGCCCGACAAACGCGCGGGGGCCGTCGCCGCGATGTTCCTCGGGCTGACCCTGGCGACCATCGGTGGCGTGCCCCTGGCAACCTGGTTCGGCGAGAACTTCGGCTGGCGTACGGCGTTCTGGGGCATCAGCGGGCTCGGGGCGTTCGTGATGGTGGCCCTGTGGTGGGCGCTACCGAATACGCCCGCTCCAAAAGGGGCAAGCCTGATGGCCGAAATCCGCGTACTGGGCCGCGGGCCGGTACTGGCAGCGCTGGCGTTGACCGTGGTGGGGTCCAGCGCCATGTTCACGGTGTTTACCTATATCGCGCCGATTCTGCGGGATGTCACCCACGCCTCGACCAACTTCGTCACCGCAATGCTCGTGCTGTTCGGGATCGGCCTGACCCTCGGCAACGTCTGGGGCGGCAAGTCTGCGGACCGTTCGGTGGACCGCACCCTGATAACGTCGCTCGTGGTCCTGATTGCCGTGCTGCTGGCCTTCTCTGTGCTCATGCAATGGCCGCTGCCCGCCGCCTTGTCGATCCTGCTGTGGGGCGCCGCCAGCTTTGCGCTGGTACCTCCCCTGCAAATGCGCGTGATGGAAGCCGCCAAGGATGCACCCAACCTGGCCTCGGCGATGAACATCGGTGCGTTCAACTTCGGTAACGCCATTGGCGCGGCGCTGGGGGGAGCAGTGATCAACGCAGGGCTGGGCTACCCGGCCATTTCGCTGGCTGGTGCGATCATGGCGGCCCTGGGTTTGCTGATGGTGCTGGGCCTTGGCTGGCGCTCGCGGCGCGCAGGTTCACGTATCTGCCAGGAACCGGCGCAGGCATAAAGACAGCCGCGCTTAAACGCCCCCCTACACCCTCCCCTCTGAAAAGCCCCGAATCCCGGGGCTTTTTTGCGTCTGCCTGGCCGCCATCCATCGCTGCAAAAAATTTCAGCTAGTGACTTTCATTATGAAATCCACTGTGCAATATTACTTGCGTAATATTTAGCAACAGTTCCCGGAGTCCCTCATGAAGAAAGCCAGCTTCCAACCCATGTCCTGCCCGGTCGCCCGTGCCCTGGAGCACATCGGTGATGGTTGGAGCCTGTTGATCCTGCGTGATGCGTTCTACGGGCTGCGCCGTTTCGACGAGTTCCTGCAGAGCCTCGGGATCGCCTCGAACACCCTGACCCGCCGCCTGAATGCGTTGGTGGCCGGCGGCTTGCTGGAACGGCGCCCGTACCAGGACAACCCGCCGCGCCATGAGTACCACCTCACCGAAGCGGGCCGGGACTTGCGCCAGGTCATCCTCACGCTGATGGCCTGGGGCGCGCGGCATGCCGAGGGCTCGACCAAGGTGTTTCTCGCCGATGAGGCCACCGGGCGCCCGGTGG
>NZ_JACARS010000066.1:0-89885 GCF_013386485.1 Pseudomonas sp. P7758
TTGACTGACACTCCGCCTTCGCGAGCAAGCCCGCTCCCACATTAGGTTGTACTGTGTTCCTGATAGTTATTGCGCGTCAAACGCCTGCCCATTGATGCCGGTACTGTCCGGCCCCATCAGGTACAGGTACACCGGCATGATTTCCTCCGGTGTCGGGTTATCGGTCGGGTTCTCCCCTGGATACGCCTGGGCCCGCATGCTGGTGCGGGTGGCGCCTGGGTTGATGCTGTTGGCGCGCACCGGTGCGACGTTATCCAGCTCGTCCGCCAGGGTTTGCATCAGGCCTTCGGTGGCAAACTTCGACACCCCGTACGCCCCCCAATAGGCACGGCCCTTGCGGCCCACGCTGCTTGAGGTGAACACCACCGACGCATCCTGGGACAGCTTGAGCAGCGGCAACAGCGTGCTGGTCAGCATGAACATCGCGTTGACGTTCACATGCATCACCCGCATGAAGTTCTCGCCGGACAACTGCTCGATCGGTGTACGCGGGCCAATGATCGAGGCGTTGTGCAGCAAACCGTCGAGGTGGCCGAACTCCTTTTCGATCATCGCTGCCAGCTCATCGTATTGATGGGGCAGGGCGGTCTCCAGGTTGAACGGGATCACCACCGGCTGCGGTTGGCCGGCGGCTTCGATTTCGTCGTAGACCTGGGCCAGGTTGGCTTCGGTCTTGCCCAGCAGCAGCACGGTGGCGCCGTGGGCCGCATAGGTTTTGGCCGCCGCTGCGCCAATCCCGCGACCGGCGCCGGTGACCAGGATGACCCGGCCCTTGAGCAGTTCTGGACGTGCGGAGTAATCAAACATAAACAACCTCGACAAAGTTCACAGAAAATCCATGTGATTGATTGCGGCTAAGGCTGGCCAAGGCTTCTGTGGCGAGGGAGCTTGCTCCCGTTGGGTTGCGAAGCAGCCCCAGCTTTTCGCGACTGCTGCGCAGTCGAACGGGAGCAAGCTCCCTCGCCACAAAGTTGCAGCAACCTCAGGCAGTCCCGATCAGCAGCTGCACAGCGCGCTGTCCAGTACTTTGCGCAATTCCAGCGGGTGATCCACCACCACGTCGGCACCCCAGTTGCGCGGGTTGTCGTCCGGGTGGATATAGCCGTAGGTGACCGCTGCAGTACGAGTGCCGGCGTCGCGGCCCGACTCGATGTCCCGCAGGTCATCCCCCACGAACAGCACGCTGGCCGGGTCCAGGTCGAGCATCTTGCACGCCAGGATCAACGGTTCCGGGTCCGGCTTGCTGTTCTTCACGTGGTCCGGGCAGATCAGCAGCGCCGAGCGCTCGGCCAGGCCCAGCTGCTGCATGATCGGTTCGGCAAAGCGCAGTGGCTTGTTGGTGACCACGCCCCAGATCAGCCTGGATTTCTCGATATCCACCAGCAGCTCCTCCATGCCCTCGAACAGCTTGCTGTGGATCGCGCAGCCCTTGAGGTAACGCTCGAGGAATTCCTGGCGCAGCTCTTCAAAGCCCGGGGACTCGGGGTCCATGGAAAAGGTCACGGCGACCATCGCCCGGGCGCCGCCGGAGATTTCATCGCGGATGTGCTGGTCGTTGATCGGTGCCAGGCCGCGGTCAGCGCGCATGGCCTGGCAGATGGCGATAAAGTCTGGCGCGGTGTCCAGCAGGGTACCGTCCATGTCGAAAAGAACCGCTCGCAACTTCACAGGCTTACTCCTCGCGCAGGGTCTGGATCATGTAGTTGACGTCAACGTCGCTGGCCAGCTTGTAGTGCTTGGTCAGCGGGTTGTAGGTCAAGCCGATGATGTCCTTGACGGTCAGCCCGGCCTGTCGGCTCCAGGCGCCCAGCTCGGAAGGGCGGATGAATTTCTTGAAGTCATGGGTGCCGCGGGGCAGCAGCTTCATGATGTATTCGGCACCGATGATCGCGAACAGGTACGCCTTCGGATTGCGGTTGATGGTGGAGAAGAATACCTGGCCACCGGGCTTGACCATGCGGAAGCAGGCGCGGATCACCGAGGACGGGTCCGGCACGTGCTCGAGCATTTCCAGGCAAGTGACCACGTCGAACTGCCCGGGCATCTCTTCGGCCAGCTCTTCGGCGGTGATCTGCCGGTATTCGACGTTCACGCCCGACTCCAGTTGGTGCAGCTGGGCCACGGCCAATGGCGCTTCTCCCATGTCGATACCCATCACGGTGGCGCCGCGCTGGGCCATGGATTCACTGAGGATCCCGCCGCCGCAACCCACATCCAGTACCTTCTTGCCGGCCAGGTTGACGCGCTCGTCAATCCAGTTGACCCGCAGCGGGTTGATGTCGTGCAGGGGTTTGAACTCGCTTTCGCGGTCCCACCAGCGATGGGCGAGGGCTTCGAATTTGGCGATTTCAGCGTGGTCGACGTTGCTCATGGGGAATCCTCTAAATCTGATAAAACGTTTTGCCGGCCCTGGCATGCGTTGCCAGGGCGGGTGTTATTCGCTGTGTCCGCTGATGCGCTGGCCCCAGGCGATGGCCGTGGCGCACACCTGTTGTTCATCCAGGCGGGTCAGTTGCCGGTCGTCGAGCAATTGCTTGCCGCCGACCCAAAGGTGTTTCACACAATCGCGTCCGGTGGCATATATAAGCTGTGAGACCGGATCGTAGATCGGTTGTTGCGCCAGGCCCGACAGGTCGAAGGCCACGATGTCAGCGGCCTTGCCGACTTCCAGCGAGCCGATTTGACTTTCCAGGCCCATGGCCCGGGCGCCGTTGAGGGTGGCCATGCGCAGGGCGCGGTGGGCATCCAGGGCGGTGGCCGAGCCGGCGACGGCCTTGGCCAGCAGCGCGGCGGTGCGGGTCTCGCCCAGCAGGTCGAGGTCATTGTTGCTGGCCGCGCCGTCGGTGCCTACTGCCACATTGACGCCGGCTTGCCACAGGCGTTCCACCGGGCAGAAGCCGCTGGCCAGTTTCAGGTTGGATTCCGGGCAATGGATCACGCTGGTGTTGCTTTCTACCAGCAAAGTCAGGTCGTCATCGCTGATTTGGGTCATGTGAACGGCCTGGAAGCGCGGCCCCAGCAAACCCAGGCGGCCAAGCCGTGCCAGCGGGCGTTCACCACGCTGTTCAACGGACTGCTGCACTTCGAAGGCGGTTTCATGCACGTGCATGTGGATCGAGGCGTCCAGTTCCTCGGCGATCACCCGGATTTTTTCCAGGTTTTCATCGCAGACGGTGTACGGCGCGTGCGGGCCGAAGGTGATTTTGATCCGTGGGTGATGCTTGAGGTCGCCGAACAGCTCGACGCCCTGGCGAATCGCCTCATCGGCGTCAGCAGCGCCGGGAATCGGGAAATCCAGGATCGGGATGGCGATTTGCGCACGCATGCCGCTGTTGTGCACCCGTTCGCTGGCGACTTTCGGGAAGAAGTACATGTCCGAGAAACACGTGATGCCGCCCTTGATCTGCTCGGCAATGGCCAGGTCAGTGCCGTCGCGGACGAAGGCTTCGTCGACCCACTTGGCCTCGGCGGGCCAGATGTGGTTTTCCAGCCAGGTCATCAGCGGCAGGTCGTCGGCCAGGCCGCGAAACAGCGTCATGGCCGCGTGGCCGTGGGCGTTGATCAGGCCGGGGCTGAGCAGCATGCCCGGCAGTTCACGCACTTCGCTCGCTGCGAGCTTCAAGGCCGCGGCGCGTGGGCCGATAAACGCAATGCACCCGTCACGAATGCCCAGGGCGTGCTCCTTGAGCACTACGCCGGCAGGCTCGACAGGTACCAGCCAGGTGGGCAGCAGCAATAAGTCGAGCGGGGCGGCAGTCGGTGTCATCGAGGGCAGTTTCCCAGGCATCTATAAAGAACGGCGAAGTATACCCGAGCGTCCTGGCTGGCGGATCGCTATAATCGGCGGCTTTTGTTCATGAGTGCGGGGTGAGGGATGCGCGATCGACTGTTGGCTGCGGAGAAAGTGAAGGCCATCGACTGGCGTGATGGCGCACTGTACCTGCTCGATCAGCGTATTTTGCCGTCTGCAGAAACCTGGGTCGCCTGCACCAGTGCTGCCGAGGTGGCCGAGGCCATTCGCACAATGGTGGTGCGCGGTGCGCCGGCCATTGGCATCAGTGCGGCGTATGGCCTGGTGCTGGCCGCTCGTGCCCACATCGCCGAGGGCGATGACTGGCAGGCCTCCTTGGAAGAGGACTACGCGCTGCTGGCGGATACCCGCCCGACCGCGTCGAATCTTTTCTGGGCCATGAAGCGCATGCGCGATTGCCTCGATCGCCTCAAGAAACACGCCGATCCGTTGAAGGTGCTGGAGGCCGAGGCGGTGGCGATTCACCAAAGTGATCGTGAAGCCAACCTGACCATGGCGCAGCTGGGTGTTGAGCTGATCCGCAAGCACCAGGGCAATGTTCAGGCGATCCTGACCCATGGCAATGCGGGTGCGCTGGCTACCGGCGGCGTCGGTACCGCGCTCGGGGTGATTCGCGGTGCGTTCCTGGAAGGCATGGTGGAACGGGTCTACGCCAACGAAACCCGGCCCTGGCTGCAAGGCTCGCGGCTGACGGCCTGGGAATTGGCCAATGAAGGCATTCCGGTCACCGTGAATGCCGATTCGGCTGGCGCGCATATTCTCAAGACCAAGGGCGTGACCTGGGTGATCGTCGGTGCCGACTGCATTGCGGCCAACGGTGACGTGGTCAGCAAGATCGGCACCTATCAGCTGGCGGTGTGCGCCATGCATCACGGCGTGCGTTTCATGGTGGTGGCGCCCAGCTCCACCATCGACCTGATGGCGGCCAGCGGCGATGACGTGCCGCTTGAAGAGCGCGACGCCCGTGAGCTGCTGGAAGTCGGCGGCACCCGCGTAGCCGCTGATGTAGACGCCTTCAACCCGGTGTTTGACGTGACGCCGGCGGACCTGATTGATGTGATCGTCACTGAAAAAGGCATCGTCGAACGCCCCGACACGGCGAAGTTGGCGCAACTGATGTGTCGTAAACGCCTGCATTGAGGCAATTTGCCCGCAAAAATCCCCTTGGATCCAGCTCTAAGGCCCTCTCGTCGCCGTCAAGCCTGTCATCCGTCAACTTACTATGCTCCATGCGCATCAGGGGGATAGGTGCGTGGCGGCGATTGTGATAACATCCGGCGGTTTCCAGGGTCACCCCAAGGGGTAACCTTTAATGCGCAGATCCGTGTCATAACTCGTTGATTTGTCGTAAGTCGTTGCCAGGCATCATGCCGGCAGCGGCGAGCTTCGTTCGTCCCATAGGATGTGACGAGGTTTCACCCGAAAAAGGAATCAGGCTTCTCATGGGCGAACTGGCCAAAGAAATCCTCCCGGTCAATATCGAAGACGAGCTGAAACAGTCCTACCTCGACTACGCGATGAGCGTAATTGTCGGTCGGGCACTGCCTGATGCGCGCGATGGCTTGAAGCCCGTGCACAGGCGTGTGTTGTTCGCGATGAGCGAGCTGGGTAACGACTGGAACAAGCCGTACAAGAAATCTGCCCGTGTTGTCGGTGACGTGATCGGTAAGTATCACCCTCACGGCGACACTGCGGTGTACGACACCATCGTTCGGATGGCCCAGCCGTTTTCCCTGCGCTACCTGCTGGTAGACGGCCAGGGCAACTTCGGTTCGGTCGACGGCGACAACGCTGCGGCCATGCGATACACCGAAGTGCGCATGACCAAGCTGGCGCACGAGCTGCTGGCTGACCTGCACAAGGAAACCGTGGACTGGGTGCCGAACTACGACGGCACCGAAATGATCCCGGCGGTCATGCCGACCCGTATTCCCAACCTGTTGGTCAACGGCTCCAGCGGTATCGCCGTGGGCATGGCCACCAACATCCCGCCACACAACCTCGGTGAAGTCATCGACGGTTGCCTGGCCCTCATCGACAACCCCGAGCTGACCGTCGATGAGCTGATGCAGTACATCCCGGGTCCGGACTTCCCGACCGCCGCGATCATCAACGGTCGCGCCGGCATCATCGAAGCCTACCGTACCGGTCGCGGCCGCATTTACATGCGTGCCCGCTCGATCATCGAAGACATCGACAAGGTCGGTGGCCGCCAGCAGATCGTCATCACCGAACTCCCTTACCAGTTGAACAAGGCGCGTCTGATCGAGAAGATCGCCGAGCTGGTTAAAGAGAAGAAGCTGGAAGGCATCACCGAGCTGCGCGACGAGTCTGACAAGGACGGTATGCGCGTGGTGATCGAGCTGCGTCGTGGCGAAGTGCCTGAGGTGATCCTCAACAACCTCTACGCCCAGACCCAGCTGCAAAGCGTATTCGGTATCAACGTGGTAGCGCTGATCGACGGCCGCCCGCGCATCCTGAACCTCAAGGATCTGCTGGAAGCCTTCGTGCGTCACCGCCGCGAAGTGGTAACCCGCCGTACCGTATTCGAACTGCGCAAGGCCCGTGAACGCGGCCACATCCTGGAAGGCCAGGCTGTTGCGCTGTCGAACATCGACCCGGTCATCGCCCTGATCAAGGCTTCGCCGACGCCGTCGGAAGCCAAGGAAGCGCTGATCAAGATGCCGTGGGAATCCAGCGCCGTAGTAGCGATGGTGGAACGTGCCGGTGCCGATTCGTGCCGTCCGGAGACCCTGGACCCACAATACGGCCTGCGCGACGGCAAGTATTTCCTGTCCCCGGAACAGGCCCAGGCCATTCTGGAACTGCGTCTGCACCGTCTGACCGGCCTGGAACACGAGAAACTGCTGGCCGAGTACCAGGAGATCCTCAACCAGATCGGCGAGCTGATCCGCATCCTCAACAGCGCCGTGCGCCTGATGGAAGTGATCCGCGAAGAACTGGAAGTGATCCGCGCCGAATACGGCGATGTGCGCCGCACCGAGATTCTCGACGCCCGTCTCGACCTGACCCTGGGTGACATGATCCCGGAAGAGGATCGCGTCGTGACCATTTCCCACGGTGGCTATGCCAAGACCCAGCCTCTGGCGGCGTACCAGGCCCAGCGTCGTGGCGGTAAAGGCAAATCGGCTACCGGCGTCAAGGATGAGGACTACATCGCTCACCTGCTGGTTGCCAACAGCCACACCACGCTGCTGCTGTTCTCCAGCAAGGGCAAGGTGTACTGGCTGAAAACCTACGAAATCCCGGAAGCGTCCCGCGCTGCCCGTGGTCGTCCGCTGGTCAACCTGCTGCCGCTGGACAGTGATGAATACATCACCACCATGCTGCCGGTAGACGAGTACACCGAAGGTCACTTCATCTTCATGGCCACTGCGAAAGGCACCGTGAAGAAGACCCCGCTGGAATCCTTCAGCCGTCAACGCAGCGTGGGCCTGATCGCCCTCGAACTGGACGAAGGCGACGTATTGATCAGCGCGGCCATCACTGACGGCGAGCGTGAAGTCATGCTGTTCTCCGACGGCGGCAAGGTTACGCGCTTCAAGGAGTCCGACGTTCGTGCCATGGGCCGTACCGCCCGCGGTGTGCGCGGCATGCGCCTGCCGGAAGGGCAGAAGCTGATTTCGATGCTGATCCCGGAAGAAGGCAGCGAGATCCTCACGGCATCGGCCCGCGGCTACGGCAAGCGTACGGCCATCAGCGAGTTCCCCGAGTACAAGCGTGGCGGCCAGGGCGTTATCGCCATGGTCAGCAACGATCGCAACGGCCGCCTGGTCGGCGCGGTCCAGGTGCTGGATGGTGAGGAAATCATGCTGATTTCCGACCAGGGCACTCTGGTACGTACCCGGGTTGATGAAGTGTCGAGCCTGGGGCGTAACACCCAGGGCGTGACCTTGATCAAGCTGGCCAGCGACGAAACGTTGGTAGGCCTGGAGCGTGTCCAGGAGCCATCGGAAGTCGAAGGCGAGGAGCTGGAAGGTGAAGAGGGGATTGCACTCGAGGGGCAAGTGATCGGCGATGCCGATGACGGCGTCGACGAGCCAACACTCGACGCTGCCGCAGACGAAGAAGAACCGCAGGAATAAGCGGACACACAGGGGGCGGATGAAGATTCGCCCCCTTGTTGTTTGTCCCGTTTGAAATACGACGCCGCGCCGCTCTTGTAGGAGCCGGCTTGCCGGCGATGGCATAAACTCGATTCAAGTGAAGCGCCGAGTCGTTTGCATCGCTGGCAAGCCAGCTCCTACAGGGTTCCGCGTTGCGGGATGTTGATTGCAGTCCCACCAGATCAGAGAGATTGGATGTGAGCAAGAGAGCCTATAACTTCTGTGCCGGTCCCGCGGCGCTTCCTGAAGCAGTCCTGCAGCGCGCGCAGGGTGAACTCCTCGACTGGCATGGAAAAGGCCTCTCTGTGATGGAAATGAGCCATCGCAGCGATGAGTTCGTGTCCATTGCCACCAAGGCCGAGCAGGATATGCGCGACTTGCTGGACATCCCGTCCGATTACAAAGTGCTGTTCCTGCAGGGTGGTGCGAGCCAGCAGTTCGCCCAGATCCCGCTGAACCTGCTGCCGGAAGACGGCACTGCGGACTATATCGACACCGGTATCTGGGGGCAGAAGGCCATTGAAGAGGCCTCCCGTTACGGTCACGTCAATGTGGCAGGCACGGCCAAGCCCTACGACTACTTCGCCATCCCCGGTCAGAACGAGTGGAAACTGTCGAAAGACGCGGCCTACGTTCACTACGTGGCGAACGAAACCATCGGCGGCCTGGAGTTCGATTGGGTGCCGGAAGTGGGTGATGTCCCGCTGGTCTGCGACATGTCCTCGGACATCCTCTCGCGCCCGATCGATGTGTCCAAGTACGGCATGATCTACGCCGGTGCACAGAAGAACATCGGCCCGAGCGGCATCCTGGTCAACATCGTCCGTGAAGACCTGTTGGGTCGTGCGCGTTCGCTGTGCCCGACCATGCTCAACTACAAGGTCGCGGCCGATAACGGCTCGATGTACAACACCCCGCCAGCCTTCGCCTGGTACTTGTCGGGCCTGGTGTTCGAATGGCTGAAAGAGCAGGGCGGCGTGGCTGCCATGGGCAAGCTCAACGAAGAGAAGAAACGTACCCTGTACGACTTCATCGACGCCAGCGGCCTGTACAGCAACCCGATCAACCTGACCGACCGTTCGTGGATGAACGTGCCGTTCCGCCTGGCGGATGACCGCCTGGACAAGCCTTTCCTCGCCGGCGCCGACGAGCGCGGCCTGTTGAACCTCAAGGGCCACCGTTCGGTAGGTGGCATGCGCGCCTCCATCTATAACGCTGTCGATATCCACGCCGTCAAGGCGCTGGTGGCTTACATGGCAGAGTTCGAAAAGGAACACGGCTAATGTCTGAGCAAGAACTCAAGGCCCTGCGCGTACGCATTGACAGCCTGGACGAGAAAGTCCTGGAACTGATCAGTGAGCGCGCGCGGTGCGCCCAGGAAGTTGCACGGGTGAAGATGGCTTCCCTGGCTGAAGGCGAAGTGCCGGTATTCTACCGTCCGGAGCGTGAAGCCCAGGTACTCAAGCGCGTGATGGAACGCAACAAGGGCCCGTTGGGCAACGAAGAGATGGCGCGGTTGTTCCGTGAAATCATGTCTTCGTGCCTGGCACTGGAGCAGCCGCTGAAAGTGGCTTACCTGGGCCCGGAAGGCACCTTCACTCAAGCCGCGGCCATGAAGCACTTCGGTCACGCGGTGATCAGCAAGCCGATGGCTGCGATCGACGAAGTGTTCCGTGAAGTGGCCGCCGGGGCGGTGAATTTTGGCGTGGTGCCGGTGGAAAACTCCACCGAAGGTGCCGTCAACCACACCCTCGACAGCTTCCTTGAGCACGACATGGTGATCTGCGGCGAAGTCGAGTTGCGTATTCACCACCACTTGCTGGTGGGCGAAAACACCAAGACCGACAGCATCAGCCGCATCTACTCCCACGCCCAGTCCCTGGCCCAGTGCCGCAAGTGGCTGGACGCGCACTACCCGAATGTGGAGCGCGTGGCGGTGTCCAGCAACGCCGAAGCGGCGAAGCGGGTCAAGGGTGAGTGGAACTCGGCGGCGATTGCCGGCGACATGGCTGCCGGCCTGTATGGGCTGACGCGCCTGGCCGAGAAAATCGAGGATCGCCCGGATAACTCCACGCGCTTCCTGATGATCGGCAGCCAGGAAGTGCCGCCGACCGGCGACGACAAGACATCGATCATCGTCTCGATGAGCAACAAGCCCGGCGCGCTGCATGAGCTGCTGGTGCCGTTCCACGACAACGGGATTGACCTGACGCGAATCGAGACTCGTCCTTCGCGCAGCGGTAAATGGACTTATGTGTTCTTTATCGACTTCGTCGGCCATCACCGCGACCCACTGGTCAAGGGTGTGCTCGAGAAAATCAGTCAGGAAGCCGTGGCACTCAAGGTGCTGGGCTCTTACCCGAAAGCGGTTTTGTGAGGCTTTAACATGAGTGGCAACTTCCTCGCCCTGGCGCAGCCGGGCGTGCAACAACTGTCGCCTTACGTTCCGGGCAAGCCTGTGGACGAGCTGGCGCGTGAGTTGAATCTGGATCCGTCGAAGATCGTAAAGCTGGCCAGTAACGAAAACCCGATGGGCCCAAGCCCCAAGGTACTGGCCGCGATTCGTGAGGCGCTGGCCGAACTGACCCGTTATCCTGATGGTAACGGCTTTGAACTCAAGTCCCTGCTGGCGAAAAACTGCCGCGTTGATATCAACCAGGTGACCCTGGGTAACGGCTCCAACGATATTCTGGAGCTGGTCGGCCGCGCCTATCTGGCGCCGGGCCTGAACGCGGTATTCAGCGAGCACGCGTTTGCGGTCTATCCGATCGTCACTCAGGCCGTTGGCGCCGAGGCGCGTGTGATTCCTGCGAAAGACTGGGGTCATGACCTGCCAGCCATGCTGGCGGCCATCGATGGCAATACTCGTGTTGTGTTTATCGCCAACCCGAACAACCCGACCGGCACCTGGTTCAGCGCCGAGGTGCTGGATAACTTCCTGCAGGACGTGCCGGAGCATGTACTGGTGGTGCTGGACGAGGCGTACATCGAGTACGCCGAAGGCAGCGACTTGCCGGACGGCCTGGACTTCCTCGCGGCTTATCCGAACCTGCTGGTCTCGCGCACCTTCTCCAAGGCTTATGGCCTGGCGTCGCTGCGGGTCGGTTACGGCTTGTCCACTGCGGTGGTAGCCGATGTGTTGAACCGTGTGCGCCAGCCATTCAACGTCAACAGCCTCGCACTGGCGGCGGCTTGCGCTGCGGTGCAGGACGCCGAGTACCTGGAAGAAGGCCGTCGCCTCAACGAAAGCGGCATGCTGCAATTGCAGGAAGGCTTCCGTGAGCTGGGCCTGGGCTGGATTCCGTCCAAGGGCAACTTCATCTGCGTCGACCTCGGCCAAGTGGCGGCTCCTGTGTTCCAGGGCTTGCTGCGCGAGGGTGTGATCGTGCGTCCGGTGGCCAACTACGGCATGCCGAACCACCTGCGCATCACCATCGGTCTCCCTGCTGAAAACAGCCGCTTCCTCGAAGCGCTGGCCAAGGTTCTGGCTCGTGGTTGATGTCACTGCATTGCAACCTGCTGTACCTATGATCGGTCGCCTGGTGGTGGTCGGTCTGGGATTGATCGGCGGCTCCTTTGCGAAGGGCCTGCGGGAAAGCGGCCTGTGTGGCGAAGTGGTCGGTGTGGACCTGGACCCGCAATCGCGCAAGTTGGCGGTGGAGTTGGGTGTGGTGGACCGTTGCGAGGCTGAGCTCGCTGTAGCCTGCCAGGGCGCGGATGTCATTCAGCTGGCGGTGCCGATCCTGGCCATGGAGAAGTTGCTGGCGCTGTTGGCCGGCATGGATCTGGGCCAGGCAATCCTGACCGATGTCGGCAGTGCCAAGGGCAATGTGGTGCGTGCGGCGCGGCTGGCCTTTGGTGGCATGCCTGCGCGGTTTGTGCCCGGGCATCCGATTGCCGGGTCCGAGCAGAGCGGGGTGGAGGCGTCCAATGCGCAGCTGTTCCGTCGCCATAAAGTGATTCTGACACCACTGGATGAAACCGATCCTGCGGCACTGGCCGTGGTGGATCGGCTCTGGCGCGAGCTGGGGGCGGATGTCGAGCATATGCAGGTCGAGCGCCACGATGAAGTGCTGGCAGCGACCAGCCATCTGCCGCATTTGCTCGCATTTGGCCTGGTGGATTCGTTGGCCAAGCGCAACGAGAACCTCGAGATTTTCCGCTACGCCGCCGGTGGTTTCCGCGACTTTACCCGGATCGCCGGTAGTGATCCGGTGATGTGGCACGACATCTTCCTTGCCAACCGCGATGCGGTGTTGCGCACCCTGGACACGTTCCGCAGCGACCTCGACGCCTTGCGCGACGCGGTCGATGCTGGCGACGGGCACCAGTTGTTGGGCGTGTTCACCCGTGCGCGGGTGGCACGGGAGCATTTCAGCAAGATTCTGGCGCGTCGGGCCTATATGGATGCTGCAGTAAACGCGGATGACCTGGTGTTTCTCGCCAGTCCCGGTGGCCGCTTGAGCGGGCAGATCCGCGTGCCTGGGGATAAGTCGATCTCCCATCGCTCGATCATGCTCGGTTCTCTGGCGGACGGTGTCACTGAAGTCGAAGGTTTTCTGGAGGGTGAGGACGCCCTGGCGACCTTGCAGGCGTTCCGCGACATGGGCGTGGTGATTGAAGGCCCGCACCATGGGCGCGTCACCATCCACGGGGTTGGCCTGCATGGCTTGAAGCCGGCGCCAGGTCCGATCTATCTCGGTAACTCCGGCACCTCCATGCGGTTGTTGTCCGGTTTGCTGGCGGCCCAGCGCTTCGACAGTGTGTTGACGGGGGACGCCTCGCTGTCCAAGCGCCCGATGAATCGCGTGGCCAAGCCATTGCGCGCAATGGGTGCGGTGATCGAGACCGGGCCGGAAGGGCGTCCGCCGCTGACCATTCGCGGTGGCCAGGCACTTAAGGGGCTGACCTACGCATTACCGATGGCCAGCGCTCAGGTCAAGTCCTGCCTGTTGTTAGCCGGGTTGTATGCCGAGGGTAAAACCTCGATTACCGAACCGGCGCCGACCCGCGACCATACCGAGCGGATGTTGCGCGGTTTTGGGTATCCGGTGGAAGTGGCGGGCGCTACGGCTGCGGTCGAGTCGGGCCATGCGTTGACCGCGACCCATATTGAGGTGCCTGGGGATATTTCCTCTTCGGCGTTCTTCCTGGTGGCGGCGTCGATTGCCGAAGGCTCCGAGCTGTTGCTTGAACATGTGGGTATCAATCCGACCCGTACCGGCGTGATCGATATCCTGCGACTGATGGGCGCTGACATCACCCTGGAAAACCAACGGGAAGTGGGGGGTGAGCCGGTCGCTGATTTGCGTGTTCGTGCGGCGCCGTTGAAGGGGATCGAGATTCCTGAAGCCCTGGTCCCGCTGGCTATCGATGAGTTCCCGGTGTTGTTCGTGGCTGCGGCGTGCGCCGAAGGCCGGACGGTATTGCGTGGGGCAGAGGAGCTGCGGGTCAAGGAGTCCGACCGGATCCAGGTCATGGCCGACGGTCTGCTTGCGCTGGGCGTGAAGTGTGAACCGACACCTGATGGGATTATTATCGATGGTGGCGTGATCGGCGGTGGTGAAGTTCACGCCCATGGCGATCACCGGATTGCCATGGCCTTCAGCGTGGCTTCCCTGCGAGCGGCTGCGCCGATTCGTATCCATGACTGTGCCAACGTGGCTACGTCTTTTCCGAATTTTCTTACACTGTGTGCCCAAGTCGGCATCCGTGTTGCCCAAGAGGCTCAATTGTGAATATCAAAGCACCGGTGATTACCATCGACGGGCCAAGTGGCTCGGGCAAGGGCACGATCGCCGGCATCCTGGCCAAGCGCCTGGGCTGGTGCCTGCTGGATTCCGGGGCGCTATACCGCTTGCTGGCCTTTGCCGCCCGCAACCATGGTGTCGACCTGACCAACGAAGAATCGCTGAAGCTGCTGGCTGCGCATCTTGACGTGCAGTTCGTCGGGGCGACCGAAGGTCATCCCCAGCGCATCATCCTGGAAGGGGACGATGTGACCGACGACCTGCGCAACGAGCAGGTCGGCTCCTGGGCTTCCCAGGTCGCCGCATTGCCGGCGGTGCGCGATGCTTTGCTGCAGCGCCAGCGGGCTTTCCAGGAACCGCCGGGTCTGGTGGCCGATGGCCGCGACATGGGCACGGTGGTCTTCCCCGAGGCGCCGCTGAAGATTTTCCTCACAGCCAGCGCCGAGGAACGGGCCCGTCGCCGTTACTTGCAGTTGAAGGGCAAAGTCGATGGTGTTAGTCTGTCGAGTCTGCTAGATGAGATCCGTGCACGCGATGAGCGTGATACCCAGCGTGCGGTAGCCCCGCTCAAGCCGGCGGCTGACGCCATACAGCTGGATTCCACGGAGTTGTCCATCGAGCAGGTGCTGGAACGCATCTTGAGTGAGATCGCCATTCGCGATATCGCCGGGTGACCAAGAAGGCCGCAGGGGACCAGTCATAGTCCTGTGGTGCTTCTTTTAATTGAAACTGACCCACACCGTCTGGGGTGTGGAGATGGGCGTATTCTTCGCCCTTATCAACAGGAATTAAAATGAGCGAAAGCTTTGCGGAACTCTTTGAAGAAAGCCTAAAAACCCTGAACCTTCAGGCAGGCTCCATCATCACCGGTGTTATCGTTGATATCGATTACCAAGCTCGCTGGGTAACCGTTCACGCTGGTCTGAAGTCTGAAGCTCTGATCCCGCTGGAACAGTTCTACAACGATGCTGGTGACCTGACTATCAATGTCGGTGACGAAGTTCACGTTGCTCTGGACTCGGTTGAAGACGGTTTCGGTGAAACCAAGCTGTCCCGTGAAAAAGCCAAGCGCGCTGAATGCTGGATTGTTCTCGAAGCAGCCTTCGCAGCTGAAGAAGTGGTCAAGGGCGTTATCAACGGTAAGGTTAAGGGCGGCTTCACTGTCGACGTTAACGGCATCCGTGCGTTCCTGCCAGGTTCTTTGGTCGACGTTCGTCCTGTGCGCGACACCACGCACCTGGAAGGCAAGGAACTCGAATTCAAGGTCATCAAGCTCGACCAGAAGCGCAACAACGTTGTCGTTTCCCGTCGCAGCGTCCTGGAAGCAGAGAACTCCGCCGAGCGTGAAGCTCTGCTGGAATCCCTGCAGGAAGGCCAACAAGTCAAAGGTATCGTCAAGAACCTCACCGATTACGGCGCATTCGTCGATCTGGGTGGCGTCGATGGCCTGCTGCACATTACCGACATGGCTTGGAAGCGTATCAAGCATCCATCGGAAATCGTCAACGTTGGCGACGAGATCGATGTCAAGGTTCTGAAGTACGATCGTGAGCGCAACCGTGTCTCCCTGGGCTTGAAGCAGCTGGGCGAAGATCCATGGGTCGCTATCAAGGCTCGTTACCCAGAAAGCACTCGCGTCACCGCGCGTGTTACCAACCTGACCGACTACGGCTGCTTCGCAGAGCTGGAAGAAGGCGTGGAAGGCCTGGTACACGTTTCCGAAATGGACTGGACCAACAAGAACATCCACCCTTCGAAAGTCGTACAAGTCGGCGACGAAGTGGAAGTTATGGTTCTGGACATCGACGAAGAGCGTCGTCGTATCTCCCTCGGCATCAAGCAGTGCAAATCTAACCCATGGGAAGATTTCTCTGGCCAGTTCAACAAGGGCGATAAAATCTCCGGCACCATCAAGTCGATCACCGATTTCGGTATCTTCATTGGTCTGGACGGCGGCATCGACGGTCTGGTTCACCTGTCCGACATCTCCTGGAACGAAGTTGGCGAAGAAGCTGTTCGTCGTTTCAAGAAGGGCGACGAGCTGGACACCGTTATCCTGTCGGTTGACCCAGAGCGCGAGCGCATCTCCCTGGGTATCAAGCAACTGGAAAGCGATCCGTTCTCCGAGTACGTTCAAGAGAACGACAAAGGCGCAATCGTTAAAGGCATCGTGAAGGAAGTTGACGCTAAAGGCGCCATCATCACTCTGGCCGACGATATCGAAGCGACTCTGAAAGCCTCCGAAATCAGCCGTGACCGCGTTGAAGACGCGCGCAACGTTCTGAAAGAAGGCGAAGAAGTAGAAGCCAAGATCATCAGCGTTGACCGCAAGAGCCGCGTAATCCAGCTCTCCATCAAGTCGAAAGACGATGCTGAAGAGAAAGAAGCCATCCAGAGCCTGCGCGACAAGCCAGCTACCTCTGAGCCTTCTGCTGGTCCTACCACTCTGGGCGACCTGCTGCGTGCACAAATGGAAAAGCAGAACTAAGTTCTGTCAGACCATAGAAAAAGGGCGACTTCGGTCGCCCTTTTTTGTGCCTGGGATTTGGTGTTGTGTGCAGCGTCGCCTTGGCGTTCTGTGGCTGGAGCGCCGTCGTCGCGCTGGCAGCGCGTTCGCGCTTACAGGCTCTATCTGGCAGCGATCGCGCTGGAGTGCCTCCAGTGAGACTGAGCGAGAGCTGGCTGTCGTGGTGCGCAATGCCAACTCTCTTCGAGTTGCACCCCAAGTCTTTGAATATAAGTCAATACATGGGCTGTTCAAATTCCTCCGGTCATGCTAAAACCTTCGAAGCGCTTTTCCTAGCTGCTTGAAAAAGAAGGGAAAAATATGACGAAGTCGGAGTTGATCGAACGAATTGTCACCCATCAAGGGCTGCTCTCATCCAAGGATGTGGAGCTGGCCATCAAGACCATGCTTGAGCAGATGTCCCAATGTCTGGCTACCGGCGATCGGATTGAAATTCGTGGGTTTGGTAGCTTCTCGCTGCACTATCGTGCGCCTCGTGTGGGGCGCAACCCAAAAACCGGGCAGTCCGTCAGCCTTGACGGCAAGTTCGTGCCTCATTTCAAGCCGGGCAAGGAATTGCGCGATCGGGTGAACGAAGACGAAGAAGAAAGCGTCTGAGTGTTTTTGGGGTAGGAGAAGGTTATGCGTGGGGTTAAGCGCGTTGTTCTGGTGCTGGCTATGCTAATTGTCGTGCTGGCAGTGTTGGGGTTCGTGCTGGAAAACCAGCAGGGCGCGTCTCTTTCATTCCTGGGCTGGGTGACCGGGCAGATGCCGGTGTCGGTGTTTGTGGTCGTGGCCTTGATAATTGGAATGCTGCTGGGACCGCTGTTTAGTGTCATCGTTGGGTGGGGCCGACGTCAAAAGTCCATGCCCGCAAGGCGTGGGTAGAGCTTCCATGGTTATTGTGTCACTCGCGAGCCGTTCGTCGGATTTTTCTGGTGCGGTGCGCATCGGTTACGTCGAGTGATCGGTATGTGGTAAGTCCGGCGATACCACTGACTATTGTTTCGCGGCTACGAAATTTGCTTTTCTGCCCTTTTCGGACGGCCTATATAAGGGTTGCCCCTATCTGTGCAGGAAGACTCCTACAGATATGTCAAGACTTGTAATATGTCAGTGAGATGGCAAAATGGAATCTGTTCTCGATAACAGGCATTTTGTGCGCTAAAGTCCGGCAGCGACGCTGGGTTTTTTCGGCCATATAACTAAAATAAAAATACACAATCTTGTCTGCATAACGAGCCCGCAGTTTCTCTTTGAAGGCAGGTTTTTGTTGTGAGTAGTAGCTTCCGTGCTCCCCCGGTTCGATCGTCCGACGAAATTGATTTTGTGCGACTTTTCGCGTCTGTCTGGCAACAAAAAAAACTTCTGCTTTTCGTCACTCTCGGGGCGGGATTGATTGCGGCGTCCTACGCATTTTTAGCTGCCCCTGTATATAAGGTCAGCACGGTTTTGCGGCCTGCGGCGATTAATGATTTGGATGCGCTAAATCGATCAGAGATATATCAGCTTCCTCCGGCTGACGCGCTCCTCAAAGTGGGCGCAGCGCTCGACTCTTATGATACGCGCCTGAGCTATTTCAAGAAAAACCAGAAGCTTTTCGAGAAATTTGTTCGTCCTGGGCAGACTCTGGAGCAGAGTTTTCAGGAGTTCAATCATGACTCTATTCGTTTGATTCTTCCTGATGCAGATAAGAAAAACTCGCTGAGTTCTTACATCAAGCTCGAGATGATGTATCCGAAAGGCGTCGACGGCGTCTCTATTCTTAATGGCTTTGTCGACTACGCTATCGAAAGTGAGCGCGAACGCGTCACGGCTGATTTGAATGTGATCGTTAAAAACCGTTTGAGGGAGCTTAAAGGCAAGCTCGATTCGGCTCGCTCAAACTACGATATTGAAAAAGAAGCCAAAATAGCGTCATTGCGAGAAGCTGACTCGTTGAAACGCGCGCAATTGCAGGATGAGTTGAAGGCGCTGCGTTCTCAGTTGAAAACCTTGCGTAGCGACCGTATTGCTCAGCTGAATGAGGCTATAGGGATTGCCCGTTCCCTGGGCATTCAAAAGCCGGCTACGCCTTCTTCACTTGGTGAATCGGCCGTGACGAACGCTGGTAGCGTGATGCGTACGGAGGTGAACAACCAGCAGATCCCACTTTATTTTATGGGGGTAGATGCGCTTAAGGCTGAGCTTGCTGCATTGCAGTCACGCAAGTCGGATGATTTTACCGAGTCGCGCATCGCTCAAATCGCCAAGGAACTTCAGTTGCTCGCATCCAACCGAGAGATTGAGGTCCTGGATGCTCGAAAAAATGAAGATATCTTTCTTGCGGGCGTTCAACCGTTGAGAACAGAGATTTTCCGTTTGAGTAGCCTGAATATCGACCTGGCGAAGCTGCGGCTGGTGAGTATTGACCAGCAGGCCCTTGAGCCGTTGGTTCCGTCGAGTCCGAATCGTCCATTGATCATTTTTCTTGGCCTGCTCCTGGGGGCGATTGTCGCGATTGGTATTGCGTTGGTCAGGCAGGGGTTACGTGCTGTTCGCGACAATGCAGAACGCGATGGGCACGAGCCGGCAGGCTCACTTCTCCATTCGGTCGCTCAGTTGGATCGGCAACAAGAGCCTGGCAATAAGTTAAACCGAAAATAACTCCAAGGCCGTGAAGCTTTTGGCTTCACGCGTTTTCCCCTCGGGGCCGTATTTCTTGCTTTCATACGGAACCTGCATTACGTGCTTGCGCAACTGTGAACCGCCGAGGGGCATTCCTGGGTGGTTTCTCGGCTATCAAAAGTTACTAAGCTTTGCGTCGAGTCTTCATGGCGTTTCGGCATTTGATCTTTGTTTACTTGTGCGGGCGTCAAGCGTCCTGCACAGGTTTGTATTGTTGGTTTAATAGTTGATGGTGCACCGCCTAATACGGTTTGATGTGGATTTTTATGTGCGGTCTCCAGGTTAATGGCTTATGGCTAGTATTGGTTCGGAATTTGATAAGGGCGTCCCGTTCGGCCAGGTCGGTCGTGCAGAGTGCGCTGGCGATTAGTAACGAGCTGCATGGCACAGTCGGGCGTGGGCCCAATTGCGATCTCGGATAGGTCGGGTTCCTGTGGGGCAATAACCAAAAGCCCAATTTCAATGAGAGGTTGCGACGCACCATTGCGGTGAAGCGACTCACCGCAATGGTGCGGTAAAACGTTGTCCTGTCCTGAACTGAGTGGGGGATGATGGGGTCTCATGGGGCGTGTGGTTGAGCCAGCCAGGCGTTATGTTGGCACGCTTGTTGATGATATGCTGCGCTGCAAAGCAGAGGCGGTTGCAGTTGGAGCGGCGAAAACTCGCTTGCGCGTAATCGGTAGGTCAGGCAGGGGCATGGCAGCGTTGCTGGTTTCCAGACTGATTCTCTGACTAAATAATGATATGGAATCGTTGGTAATCTAATGACTTTAAAGATCTTGAGTGTTTTCGGTACGCGACCGGAAGCTATAAAAATGGCTCCATTAGCTTTAGCGTTGAATGCAGATGAGCGTTTTGAGGCCAAAATCTGCGTCACGGGTCAACACCGTGAAATGCTGGATCAAGTGTTAGAGTTATTTAAACTTGAACCTGACTTTGATCTTAATATCATGAAGTCGGGTCAAGACCTTACCGACGTGACAACTGGTATTCTTCAGGGAATGAAAGAGGTCTTCCGGACTTATCGGCCGGATATTGTCTTGGTGCATGGTGATACCGCTACGACCTTTGCAACTACATTGGCGGCGTACTATCAGCAAATTCCTGTGGCTCATATCGAAGCTGGGCTTCGCACCGGAAATTTATATTCTCCCTGGCCGGAAGAGGCCAATCGAAAGTTGACGGGAGCACTCGCGCTTCTTCACTTCGCTCCTACTGAACGATCGCAACAGAATTTACTGCGTGAAGGGGTGTCACCTGACGCGATTCATGTGACTGGGAATACTGTAATCGACGCTCTGCTTGAGGTCGTACAGAAGCTCGAGACCAATGACCAGTTAAAACAGAAGTTCTCCAAGCAGTTCGCATTTTTACCTGCTCAACGCCGCGTCATCCTTGTGACAGGGCATCGGCGTGAAAGCTTCGGCGATGGATTCGAAAGGATCTGCAGTTCGTTGGCTTCGATTGCCCATGAGTTTGATGATGTGGAGATCGTGTACCCCGTTCATTTGAATCCAAATGTCCGTGAACCGGTCAACCGTTTGTTGGCTGGTATAAAAAATATTCACCTCATCGAACCATTGGATTATCTACCTTTTGTCTATTTGATGAATCGGTCGTACTTGATTCTGACGGACTCCGGTGGTGTGCAGGAAGAGGCACCTTCTTTGGGCAAGCCCGTGCTGGTCATGCGGGACACTACCGAGCGGCCTGAGGCGATTGAGGCGGGTACCGTTAGATTGGTCGGTACAGAGAAGGACAAGATAGTTCACCACTTGCGTGAGCTTTTACTTGATCAGAAGGCTTACGAGGAGATGAGCGTTGCTCATAATCCTTATGGTGACGGTCACGCCTGCATGCGTATTGTTAATGCTCTAGCCACTTTCAAAAATTAAGGTTTGGTCATGGATTTTTCCACTATTTCTGTAATTGGTTTGGGCTATATCGGTTTGCCAACCGCAGCCGTTTTTGCTGCGCGAAAGTTAAAGGTCATTGGTGTCGACGTTAATCAAAAGGCCGTCGATACGATCAACGGCGGACAGATTCATATCGTTGAGCCTGATTTGGACATAGTCGTGCACGCGGCCGTGACCGAGGGGTATCTGCGCGCCAGTACACGACCTGAGCCGGCGGACGCCTTCTTGATTGCGGTGCCCACTCCTTTCAAGGATGGTCATGCTCCGGACCTTTCTTACATTGAGTCCGCAAGCAAATCCATTGCGCCAGTATTGAAAAAGGGTGATCTGGTCATCCTCGAGTCCACTTCTCCCGTGGGTGCGACTGAAAAGATGTCGGCATGGCTGGCTGAAGCACGCCCTGACCTGACGTTCCCGCAGACCCATGGCGAGGCGTCGGACATTCGCGTGGCTCACTGCCCTGAGCGCGTGCTTCCCGGTCACGTGTTGCGCGAGTTGGTACAGAATGATCGCGTCATCGGCGGGATGACACCCAGGTGCTCAGAAGCCGCCACACGTCTGTACAAATTGTTTGTAGAGGGCGAGTGCATTATCACCAACGCCCGAACAGCAGAAATGTGCAAGTTGACCGAGAACAGCTTTCGCGATGTGAATATTGCCTTCGCGAACGAATTGTCGATGATATGCGATAAGTTCGATGTCGATGTGTGGGAGCTTATCAAGCTCGCCAACCGGCACCCTCGCGTCAATATCCTCCAACCAGGACCTGGCGTGGGTGGGCATTGCATCGCCGTCGACCCTTGGTTCATCGTTAGTCAGGCTGAAGGCCAGGCGAAACTGATCCAAACTGCACGCGAAGTCAATGACTCAAAACCGTCGTGGGTTATGGAGAAAGTTGATGCTGCTGTGGCCGATCATCTGTCGAGTCACCCCGGGAAGTCGGAAAAAGACATTGTTATCGCGTGCTTCGGCCTGGCATTCAAACCTGATATTGACGACCTGCGGGAAAGTCCATCTCTGGAAATTACGAAAAATATCTCAAGCCGGCACGCCGGGAAGGTTATTGTCGTAGAACCTAATATTGATTCTCTGCCTGCGACGTTGCCGAACGCTGAGTTGTGCACAATAGAAGAAGCGTTTGAGCGCGCGGATGTCTTGTTGTTACTGGTGGATCACAAGCCATTCAAAAGTGTTTCTTCTTCACTTCTCGAGGGTCGCCGGATTGTTGATACCCGGGGAATCTGGCTTGTATGAAAATTCTTCCGGTTATTATGTCTGGAGGCTCGGGAACGAGACTCTGGCCGCTTAGCAGAACTCTTTACCCGAAGCAGTTTCTGGCAATTTCGGGGCGGGAGACGTTGTTTCAGCAGGCGATTGCCCGACTGTTGAAGATTGACGGTCAAGGCTCGGATTTATTGGCTCCATGCATCGTTGCCAACGATGAGCATCGTTTCCTGTGTCTCGACCAGATCCGGGAAATGAACGTTTCTAAAGCTGTTGTCATTCTTGAACCGGTAGGACGCAATACGGCCCCTGCGCTTACGTTGGCGGCGCTTTATGCGCGCGATGAGGTGGGAGAGGAGATTGACCCGGTTCTGGTCGTTGTCCCGGCCGACCAGATGATTCTCGATATTCAAGCTTTTACTGACACGGTCAGTAAAGCGGTCGATGTTGCGAAAGACGGCAGCATTGTGATCTTGGGGATTACGCCTGATCGCCCTGAGACGGGTTATGGTTATATCCACTCGGCAGATCCCTCTACCGTCAAGAGGGTGGATGCGTTTGTTGAAAAGCCTGAGCGGACAACCGCAGAAAAATACCTGGAAGATGGAAGCTATTTCTGGAATAGCGGTATTTTTGTGCTGCGCGCGTCAGTCTGGTTGAAAGCACTGGGCGCGTTCAGAAGTGACATCTTCGATGCCACTGAGGCCGCGTGGAAGGGCCGAGTTGAAGATAATGGGTTTATTCGACCACAACTTGACGCGTTTTCCCTGATACCGCCTGAGTCGATTGACTATGCCGTGATCGAGCATTGCGCGAAAACGCCTTCAGCTGGCCTGACGTTGAAAATGCTCACGATGGATGCCGGTTGGTCTGACCTTGGAGCATGGGATGCTGTTTGGCGTTCGAGTGAAAAGGACGAAAAACAAAACGCTACCCATGGCGACGTAATAATAGACTCCAGCTCCAATACATTGGTTTACGCCTCTCACCGTTTGGTAACGGCCGTGGGGCTTGAAAATATTGTTATCGTCGAGACGCCTGATGCCGTATTGGTTGCGGATAAAGATCGTAGCCAGGGTGTGAAGGCTATTGTCGAAGCGTTGAATATCAAGGCCAGGCCAGAATCAAAGCTTCATCGTCGTGTTCATCGCCCATGGGGCTGGTACGACAGCATAGATTCGGGCTCGCGCTTTCAGGTGAAGCGGATATTGGTGAAGCCGAAAGCAACCTTGAGTTTGCAGAAGCATTACCATCGGGCGGAGCATTGGATTGTTGTGTCTGGCACCGCTGAAGTCACCTGTGAAGATCGTGTTTTTCAGCTGAACGAAAACCAGAGTACTTATATCCCTATTGGCCATGTTCATCGCCTTTCCAATCCTGGCACCATTCCTCTTGAGATCATAGAGGTGCAGTCGGGAACGTACTTGGGTGAGGATGATATTGTTCGATTTGACGATACCTATGGACGTGTTTAAGGCTTAAATTTTTAGGAGTTGTACAGATGCAGAAGCATGCGCTGGTTACTGGTGTTACAGGTCAGGATGGGGCTTACCTTGTCGAACTGCTGCTGTCCAAGGGTTATAAGGTCTATGGCGCCTATCGCCGCACAAGTTCTGTAAGTTTCTGGCGATTAGAGGAACTTGGTGTTTTTGGGCATGATGATCTTCATCTTGTCGAATTTGATTTGACTGATCTCTCCGGAACTATTCGTTTAATTCAGAATTGCGCCCCGGACGAGGTTTATAACCTGGCGGCTCAAAGCTTCGTAGGCGTTTCCTTCGATCAGCCAATTACAACCGCGCAGATTACCGGAGTCGGTGCGCTTAATTTGCTCGAAGCGATCCGAATAGTAAATCCGAAGATTCGTTTCTATCAAGCTTCGACATCTGAAATGTTCGGGCTGGTACAGGCTGTTCCTCAATCTGAAAGCACGCCTTTCTACCCACGCAGCCCTTACGGTGTTGCGAAGTTGTTTGCGCATTGGACAACCATCAACTATCGCGAATCATATGATATTTTTGCCACCAGCGGCATTCTGTTCAATCATGAGTCTCCGCTGCGAGGAAAAGAGTTTGTTACTCGTAAAATTACCGATGCTGTCGCCAGTATCGAAATGGGCGAGCAGCAAGTGCTGGAACTCGGAAACATGGATGCCAAGCGCGACTGGGGTTTCGCTAAAGAGTATGTAGATGGCATGCACCGGATGTTGCAGATCGACACACCGGAAACATTTGTGCTTGCTACCAACCGCACTGAAACCGTTCGTGATTTTGTTGCCATGAGCTTCAAGGCCGTAGGGGTTGATATCGATTGGTCTGGAAGTGGCGAGAACGAATTCGGCGTTGACCGTCGTACCGGCATCACCCGGGTAAAAGTTAACCCACGCTTCTATCGACCCGCGGAAGTCGAGTTGTTGATTGGCGACGCTTCGTTTGCAAAAGAGCGGTTAGGCTGGAAACCAGAAACGACGCTGGAGCAACTGTGCCAGCTGATGGTTGAAGCTGACTTGAGAAGGGTTCGCAATGGCACTTCAAAGTAAAGATCGGACAGTACTGATTACAGGGCTCTCGGGTTTTACTGGAAAGCATTTGGCGCAAAGCCTCACCAAGGCCGGCTGGCGGGTTGCCGGCCTTGGTGGGGAGCGCCTGGCCTGTGAGTTTGACCACTTGGATGCGGACCTGAATGACACGGCGCGACTCAGTGGTTGGATAAAGCAGGTTCAGCCCACCCATGTTATTCACTTGGCCGCGCTGGCGCATGTCACCAGCAGCGATGCCTTGTCATATTACCGAGTCAATGTATTGGGTACAGAAAGCCTTCTTAATGCGATTAAGGAGGCTGAGGTGGTCGTTGAAAAAATCATCATTGCGAGCAGTGCAAACATTTACGGGAACGCTATTTCATCGCCCATTTCAGAAAGCAGTGAACCGCAGCCCGTTAATCATTACGCACTGAGCAAGCTGACGATGGAGGCCCTCGTTCGCAAGTGGTTCTCTCGTATGCCTATATTGGTGGTACGGCCATTCAATTACACTGGACCCGGCCAGTCGGAGTCATTCGTTTTCTCCAAGATCGTGGGCGCATTTGCCCGTGGAGAAAAGGAACTCAGATTGGGCAATCTGGATGTATCCCGCGACTTGTCTGATGTCGGTTTTGTGGTGGAGGCCTATTCAAGGCTGTTGACGTCCAATCAACGTGGTGAGTTTATAAATATCTGCTCGGGGCGCAGCATTTCCTTACTGAGCGTGATTGATGAAATGGAACAGATTGCAGGTTATCGGCCAACGATAACAGTTGATCCTGCCTTTGTCAGGGAAGATGAAGTTAAAGAGCTTTATGGTAGTCCGGCCAAGCTCTTTGATGTGGTAGGCGAAATTAATGTGCCTAGTTTGCACGATACATTGTTGTCAATGTATCAGCAGAAGGCACGTGTTTAATACGGTTGGCAAGTAACGGGTTGGTGCACTGTGCGTATATGTTTTTTTGCTAATATGTCCGCTCACGCTAATTGGCGCGAGATGTTTGATAAAGTTGAGTTTTATCGGGTTGATATTCGAATTCTCAAGGAGCTCGGACACGAAGTCGTTCTGTCTGGGACGCCGGGCACTCTAGATTGGAAGGCTGATCTCTATTTTTGCTGGTGGTGGGGGCATTCACCATTTCCGTTGCTCGCCGGAAAGCTACGTCGTCGTCCGGTGATCGTAACTGGCGCTTTTGACTACTCCACCTGCCGGAAGGAAATTCCGGGTCTTTGCTATCTGGATCGCCCGTTATGGCAGAAGGCGGTACTGCGCACCTCGTTGTTATTAGCCGATCGAAACTTGTTTATCTCACGCTCTGAGTGTGAAGAGGTTACATCTAACCTGCCGGTTAGGAACCCGGTGTACGCGACGCTGGCGATTGATACGGATTACTATTCTCCTGGCGAGCTTTCAGCGGTCGAATCGGATTATTTTTTTACAGTGACCTGGACAAGTCGTACAAACGCCATTCGTAAGGGACTCATTCCGACGATAGAAGCGTTCGCAAAAGTTTCGTCTCATTCAAGTCATCTTCGACTTGTCGTTGCTGGTAAGCACGGCGATTACCTGCAGGAACTAAAAGATTTGGCGCAGCGCCTGGGTGTAGCAGACAAGGTGGAGTTTGTCGGGATGATTTCCGATGAGGAGAAATTGCATCATTACAGGAATTGCCTAGCTTATGTTCAACCGACACTCTATGAAGGTTTTGGACATGCGATCGGCGAAGCGCTGGCGTGTGGCGCGCGGGTAATCACCTCGCCACGGGGCGCGGTGCCGGAAGTCGCAGGCGACTTCGCTTACTGGGTTCAGCCAGATAGCCAGGAGGAAATTGCAGCGGCCATGGCGGCAGTTGTGGCGACACCGGTTTGTGCTGAAGACGCCAAAGCCAGGCATCAGTGGATTTCCTCGAATTATTCCATCGCGGCCCGTCGTGTGGCGCTTAAGAGTGTTCTGGATTCCTTATCACCGGTGAAATAAATGAGAGCGTCGTTGAGAATATTTATAAAGGTAGATGGCGGTACCGTGTGTTGAATCGTCTGATCGGCATGTTTGAGAACTCAAAGCTTTTGCAGCTTATTGTTATTACGGCCTGTATTCAGGGTGGCGTAATAATAAGTCAGTTTTTAATCACGCCTTGGGTTGATCCTTCAGTGGTCGGTACGGTGCGCTCGCTGGAAACAATTATCGCACTGGTGGTACTTGCGGGCAGTTTGGGCATGCAGAGTATCGCTATCCGCGACACCGCGGCGAGCAATGGTGTTTTTCACCAAAGTGAAGTGCTTCGCCAGGTTTTTTTGTTAGTTGCGATGGCTTCAGGTGTAGTGATCTCAGGGGTATATATAGCGCATGAGTTTTTATTCACTTCAGTGATCAGTTCATATGTTTTTAATGCCTGTGGCCTGGTCCTGCTAACTAATCTGCTTCGTGTGACTACGGGATTTGCCCAAGGTGCGAAGGCAATGCGCGAAATCTATTTCGTGCTGATGCTGGTTACGTCCATTGGCGTTATTATGCATGTTGTATTGACGAAACTGTTTGGCATCAAAGGGTGGATGGTCGCTCGTTACATTGGAGAGTTTTCCTGTCTTGCTGCGATATGGTGGAAGCTACGAGCTCATATTGTGCTGGCGTTGGATTTTCGTTGTGTGAATCGCAGCGCATTGGTGGCTAGCGCCAAGTCCGGGGCGATTAACAATGCAGGTCTATTTGTTCGTTTGTTAGTGGACAGTTTGCCTGTTTTGATGTTGACCGCCTATCATGTAAAAGCTGATGAAATTGGATTTTTTGGTATTGCCATATTGAGTCTCATACTTGGTTTACTTCCGTTGGCAATAATTGCGCAAAGGGCGCTGCCAGACTTGGTAGAAGTAATCAATAATAAAAGTGAGCTCCGCGACAGGTATCACGCACTTTCCAAAAGCATGTTGAAGATTTCGTCTACGGTTGCACTGTTGCTAATTTCAGTCTCTACAGTGTGGGCGTTGTTTGTTGGTGGTGCTTATAAGCAGACCGCGATCTATGTAATTGTGCTGGCATTGACCCTGCCCTTGAAGGCCGTTGCACTTACGAGCGGTACGCTACTGGTCGCGTTGCGTATTTTTGGTTTGAGCCTCAAAACCAATATCGTCGAAGGCTTGTTTGTTTTTTTGATTCTATACGTAGGTATCCCCATTTTGGGTGCTTGGTCTGGAGTCCTGGGATATTTCGTTGGTGCTGCGTTGTCCTCAGTACTTCTCCTGGTTGCGGTGAGAGCCCGCCTCGCTGAATTATGATCCAAGAGGTGAAAACGTTGGAAAATAAATATACAGAGCAAGAGGGCTTGTTACCCAAACCAGGGAAAGGGGTTTTCGATTGTTTTAGTTTTGGTTTTTTCTTTCTGGTTATATGGTTCGCAGGTGTCATCGTCCCTCTGTATCCCTTTATCATGGGGTTTGACGGGTTTACTCAATATTGGGAGTATCCTTTTTTCGATAAGGACAGCTCTATAGGTTATGCAGTTTTACTGTATGCCGGGACGTTGATTTTCGTTTTGATGGGGTGCTGGCTGGGGCGAAAAACTTATCTTAGTTTTCCCGGTAGAACTCGCAACATCGTAAGCTCAAGGATTTTTTTTCAAAGGGCAGTTATATTTACCTTGGTGGCGTTGCTAGGATTTTTAACTATCCTTTTTATTCTGGGGGGGATATCCGGTTTGCTTCAGGGCGCCAGTGATCGGATAAGGGCGTTTGCAGGGTTAAACGGCCTGTTTCTTCTGGAAAACCTGATGCTTTCTGTCTCGCTTGCCTGGTTCATACGTTTGACGCGTAGTGGAAAAAAATCACGTGCCGAGCGTTTTTGTTTCTGGCTGTACTTTTTGGGCGGGTTATTTATTTGCGCGCTTCAAGGGCAGAAGTCAACAATCTTCATTATCATATTGTCGTTGATTATAGTCCGGCACTATCGTGTCAAACGTGTCAACCTCGTAAAAGGTGCTGTGCTCGGCGCAGTAATGTTTGTTTCTCTGATGGCTTACCACTTGTTTAAGCAAGAGTATCTCGCAACAGGTAAGTTTTATTTTGTCGATGAAAATCAAGGTGTCTTTTTATCGTTTGTTCATTTTTTAGCGATACAGTTCACGGGTAATTTGATGCAGTTGCAAACAATGACCGTGCTCATAGACGCTATGCCACAGAAGCTAGAGTGGCAAAACGGTTCAATGCTGCTGATGGTCGTATTGATCTTGTTACCTTCGGGGCTTTTTCCTGACAAGCCGCTCACCACTGCCGGCGTATTTACAAGTGCTTTTTGGCCAGATAAATGGCTCACGGAAGGAACGACATTGCCGCCGGGCATATTTGGCGAGATTTATATGAATTTTGGCACCTTAGGCGTATTGTTCGGCGGCTTTTTTATCGGGCTTATAGGTGGGCGGCTTTATGGCGCAGTCGTCTATAACCCTAAAAGTGATAGAGCATTGGGTATCTATGCATTGGCAGTCGCATCCATGCTTCATTTTTTTCGTGGGGAACTGGCTTCGGTCGTTCTTCTCATGGCGTCTATATCGCTTCCTTTTTTATTCTTGAGCTCAAAGCGCGAAGAGCCAGTCAATAACCCAATCTAGAGAAACTGATATGTGCGGAATTTTGGGCTACATTCACAACGGAACGCGGGAATCTATTGACTTCTCTTCAGCGCTTTCGTTTATTCGACGTCGTGGGCCTGATGATCAAGGCGTCTGGGCCGATACCGACGTTGGTGTATGGTTGGGCCAGGTGCGCCTTTCCATTCTCGATACCACTTCCGCCGGTCACCAACCCATGGTCTCTGCCGATGGGCGAGTGGTCATGGTGTTTAACGGTGAAATCTATAACTTTCGGGAGTTAAGGGCTCATCTCGAAGCGGCGGGGGATCATTTTTCCAGCCAGTCCGACTCCGAAGTATTGCTCGCACTGTTCTGTCGTTATGGGATTGAGTGTTTAAACCGCTTGAACGGGATTTTCGCGGTCGTATTCTGGGAACGCGACACTGAAACGCTTTGGGTGGCTCGAGATCAGATGGGCGTCAAACCCCTCTATATCCATTCCAGTGATGGTTGTTTTGCATTTTCAAGTGAAATGAAGGGCTTGATCCGAGGCGGCTTCAGTAAAACTGAAATCGACCCGCAAGCCGTACTCGCGCACCTTGGTTTTCTCTGGTCGCCGGGTGATCGGACGATCGTGCGGGATATCAAAAAGGTTCTACCTGGCCAAGCGTTATGCGTCCGTAATGGGCATATCGAGAAGAGCTGGTTTTACTACGAACTGCCGATTTCCGAGAAACCCCTGACGAAAACGGTTGCTGATGTCGCTGTTGATGTCGCCGATGCCGTCAGGACTGCCGTCCAGCGTCAGTTGGTGTCTGACGTACCCTTGGGTTCATTCTTGTCAGGCGGCTTGGACTCCAGTGCCATCGTCGCGTTTGCAGCGCAGGAAATGCGCGATAAGGGGCGGTTGCAGTGCTTCAGTATCCGTGTAGACAACGGCTCCACTGCGAACGAGGGGTTCGCCGATGACCTTCCGTACGCACAGCGCGTTGCCAAGCATCTGGATGTCGACCTGCATGTCGTAGGCGTCGGCGATGAGATGATGGATCGTTTGCCTGAAATGGTTTATCTGCTCGATGAACCTACGCCGGATCCGGCGGCGCTGAATGCGTTGTTCATCTCGGAACTGGCAAGCCAGAACGGCATCAAGGTTCTGCTGTCGGGTGCCGGGGGAGATGATATTTTCACGGGCTATCGTCGTCATTTCGCGTTGGCGCAAGAGCGTTGGTGGGGCGGAATGCCTCGACCGCTGCGTTCGGTTTTGGCCAGCAGTTCAAACCTGCTTCCTGCATCCTCTCCGCTGTCTCGTCGTCTCGGGAAGGCTTTTCGCTATGCGGACTTGCCTGCTGATGATCGCTTGATCAGTTATTTCCTCTGGCTTGAACCTGAACAGGCGTATGGCCTGTTGGCGCCAGACTTGCGACGCCAGCTGGCGGCCGATGATCTGTTTGCGCCGATGCGAGAAACACTTTCGCGGCTGCCTTCGGATGCCACGCCCCTTGATAAAATGCTCACCCTGGAGTGCAAGCATTTTCTCACCGATCACAATCTCAACTACACCGACAAGATGGGTATGGCGACGGGCGTTGAAGTGCGTGTGCCGCTGCTGGATCTTGACCTGGTCCGCCTGGCTGGCTCACTGCCATCGGATATCAAGCAAAAAGGCCGGGAAGGGAAATGGATTTTCAAGAAGGCCATGGAACCCTATCTGCCTCACGACGTCATCTACCGGCCCAAGACGGGCTTCGGTGTACCGCTTCGCAACTGGTTGCAAGGACGCCTGAAGCCTTTGGTCGATGAGGTGCTTTCTCCTGCATCCCTGCTGAAAAGGGGGATATTCGATCCCAAAGCGGTGGCGCATCTGGTCGAAGCAGATCGTTCAGGCCGGATAGACGCTGCTTATACGTTGTTTGGCATCGTTTGCATGGAACTCTGGTGCAAACAGTATCTGGACGGCGATTTCGCCCTCGACGGTTGAGTGGGCGGCGACGCCACGGCCTTATCCGATGGTAGGATACATAGCTCTATACAAGTTTCTCAGTGATGAGTGAATTTTTAACTTTATTGGTGTGAATGCATGAAGCAGGTTGTTCAGAACATGGCTAGCGGTGAGACGTCATTGGTTAATGCACCCGCTCCCGCCGTTCGTAGTGGCACGCTAAAGATCCATACAACCAATACGCTGATTTCTGCCGGCACGGAACGCATGCTGGTAGGGTTTGGCCGTGCCAACTGGTTGGAAAAAGCTCGCCAGCAACCTGACAAGGTCCGCATGGTTCTGCAAAAGGTCCAGACCGATGGCTTGGCGACAACGGTGGAAGCCGTTCGCTCGAAGCTTGCGCAGCCGTTGCCGCTTGGATACTGCAACGTGGGTGTTGTGGGGGCCGTGGGCAATGATGTGTCCGGGTTCAAGCCGGGCGACCGTGTGGTTTCCAATGGTCCTCATGCCGATATCGTTGTTATTCCCAAGAACCTGTGTGCCTTGATTCCGGACTCGGTCAGCGACGAAGCCGCTTCGTTTACCGTGCTTGCCAGCATCGGCTTGCAGGGCATTCGTCTGGCTCAGCCGACATTGGGGGAAACCTTTGTAGTCACCGGCGTAGGTCTGATCGGACTGATGACGGTCCAGCTCCTGCGGGCTCAAGGCTGCCGGGTACTTGCCGTTGACTTCGATGAGCAAAAGCTGGCATTGGCTCGCAGTTATGGCGCCGAAACCTGCAACCCCGGCAAGGGCGAAGATGTTGTTTCGGCGGGAATGACATTCAGCCGCGGAAGAGGGGTGGATGGCGTCATCATTACGGCGTCGACCAAGTCGTCCGACCCGGTCACCCAGGCGGCACACATGTGCCGTAAGCGTGGGCGCATTGTTCTGGTAGGGGTAACCGGGCTTGAGTTGAGTCGAGCCGACTTCTATGAGAAGGAACTGACATTCCAGGTTTCATGTTCTTACGGGCCCGGGCGCTACGATCCGAGTTACGAAGATCAAGGTAACGACTTCCCGATAGGTTTCGTTCGCTGGACTGAGCAGCGCAACTTCGAAGCCGTCCTGGACATGCTCGCCAGCGGCCAATTGGAGGTCAACTCGTTGATCTCCCATCGGGTTGCATTCGAAGACGCCGCGGATGCCTATCAGACGCTTACGACGGATAATTCGGCGCTGGGCATCATTCTTCAGTACACCTCGGAAGAGACCGAGCGAAACATCAAGGAAGTGGTGCTGGCACCTGGTGCGGTAGCCAGTTTCGACCCGGTCAAACCCGTGGTGGGCTTCATCGGTGCAGGAAACTATGCATCAAGAATGCTGATACCGGCATTCAAGGCCGCAGGGGCTCAGTTCCATACGATTGTGACTGCCGGTGGCATCAACGGTGTAATACACGGCAGCAAGGCCGGATTTGCACAAGCCTCGACTGATATCAGTGCGATGCTTGGCGAGAGCACGATCAACACTGTTGCAATTGTCACCCGGCACGACAGCCATGCCCGTTTTGTCGCGCAAGCGCTGGAGGCGGGTAAACATGTGTTCGTCGAAAAGCCATTGGCAATTGAAGCCCAGGATCTGGCAACGGTTGAAGAGGCCTATCGAAAGGCTGTCGAACAAGGGCTCAAGCCACATTTGATGGTGGGGTTCAATCGACGCTTTTCGCCGCAGGTGCAAAAGATGAAGGCGTTGCTCTCGGCTGTAAAAGAGCCCAAGTCTTTCATCATGACGATGAATGCCGGAGCGATTCCCGCAAATCACTGGACCCAGGACCCGTCAGTCGGCGGTGGGCGCATTATTGGCGAAGCGTGTCATTTCATCGACCTGATGCGTTTTCTCGCGGGCAGCAAAATTGTTTCGATCCAGGCCCGCAGAATGGGCGATACGCCTGCTGTTGCCATTACGGAAGATAAAGCGGCGATCACCCTGGGGTTTGAGGATGGCTCTTTCGGCACCATCCTCTATCTGGCCAATGGCGCTTCAAGCTTTCCAAAAGAGCGAGTTGAAGTTTTCGCTGCCGGACGCGTCCTGCAACTGGATAACTTCCGCAAGTTGAAGGGTTTCGGCTGGCCGGGCTTCAGCAAGCTGAATCTCTGGAAACAGAACAAGGGGCAAAGCGAGTGCGCTGCAGCTTTCCTGGCAGCGGTGCAAAACGGGGCGGTCACGCCGATCACTTCCGATGAGATTTTCGAAGTGGCGCGCGTGAGCATTGAAGTTGCCCGGATTCTGCGCGAGCAATGAGCCTTCTTCTTGTTAAAGCCAAAACTGCGATAGCTCTCGGTTTTGGCAATCTGGCGCGTGCATTGACGTATCGGCTCGGGGTCAAGACTGGCTTGAACCCGGTCCGACGCCTTCGGGCTGAAATTCCTCAAGGCCCGTTTTTTGCGGAAAGTGCGAGGCAGGCCGGCTCGTTGCCATGTGCGTCCCAATGGGATTCCCAGGTCCGGTATTTCGGGTTCTGGGAGTGCCCGGTATCGGACGCACCCCCTGACTGGCATTTGAATCCGCTGAATGGAGTTCGAGTGCCTGATCCCGGCCGGGAATGGTGGCGGATTCCTGATTTTGATGCCGCTGTCGGTGATATCAAGAATATCTGGGAAGCTTCGCGATTTGACTGGACGTTGGTCTTTGCCCAGAAGTCCTGTGTTGGCGGGTCTTCAGGGACGGCGCAGTTAAACGGTTGGTTGACGGATTGGTGTGTCAACAATCCTCCCTATTGCGGTCCGAACTGGAAGTGCGGTCAGGAGGCGTCCATTCGTGTCCTGCACCTGGCGATGAGTTCGGTCATTGTCGAACAGTTTGCCAACCCGTTGCCGGGGCTTGTGGATCTGGTCCGACTGCACCTCAAGCGTATCGAGCCGACGCTGAGCTATGCGATGGCTCAGGACAATAACCACGGGACTTCCGAGGCGGCTGCACTTTTTGTCGGCGGCAGTTGGTTGACCTCAAGCGGTTGCCCCGAGGGCGAACGCTGGCAGCGATTGGGGCGCAAATGGCTCGAAAACCGGGCCGCTCGGCTGATCGAGCAAGATGGCAGTTTCAGCCAGTACTCCGTCAATTATCATCGGGTGATGCTCGACACATTTTCCATGGTTGAAATCTGGAGAAACAAGCTGGGGCTCCCGGCGTTCTCCGCCACGTTCCAACTCAGGGCTCGCACAGCCGCGCATTGGTTATTTTCGTTGGTCGACGAGCACACTGGAGATGCTCCGAACATTGGCGCAAATGATGGTGCCCGGCTGCTGCCACTGACGGATACGGACTATCGCGACTTCAGGCCTTCGGTCCAGTTGTCCATGGCGTTGTTTGCCGGAAAGAGAGCCTATGAGGCGGCAGGTGAATGGGATTTGCCACTGCAATGGCTGCTGCTGCCCGGCCCATCGGCGGTAGCGGAGCGTCCAGGTAGCCAGCTGTTTGATCAGGGTGGTTATGCATTGTTGCGGCGTGAACAAACCTTCGCTGTATTGCGCTACCCGCGCTTCCGGTTTCGCCCCAGCCAGGCCGATGCCCTGCATGTGGATCTATGGCGTGCAGGCATTAACCTGCTCCGGGATGCAGGTACCTTCAGCTACAACACCTCTGCCCAGTGGCTGAGTTATTTTCCGGGTACCGCCAGCCACAACACCCTTCAATTTGATGGGCGAGACCAGATGCCGAGGCTCAGCCGGTTTCTGTTCGGGGAGTGGTTGCGTACGCGCCAGGTCGAAAGCCTGGTTGAGCAGGCTGGAACAAGCGCCTGCGGCGCCACGTATATCGACGGTAACGGCGTCCGTCATAAGCGGCATGTGAGCCTGAGCGACACCGGCATGCTGGTCAGGGATGAATTTAGCGGATTCAAGGATCGTGCAGTTCTACGCTGGCGTTTGCAGCCGGGGGACTGGCGGCTTGAGGGCGACGTCCTGACCAACGGCTCCCATCGATTGTCGGTTGCAGGCAGCATGCCTATCGTGCGACGAGCGCTCGTCCAGGGTTGGGAGTCTCGTTACTACTTACAAAAAACTGAAGTGCCGGTGCTTGAGGTTGAGGTGACTTCGGCGGGCGTTTTGACTACGGAGTATCACTGGTAGACATGAAAGTCCTTTATTTTCATCAGCATTTTTCTACTCCGAAAGGAACAATCGGAATCCGGTCCTATGAGATGGCCCGTCGTCTGGTTGCGAGAGGGCACCAGGTAACCATGGTCTGTGGCAGCTATGGTGGCGGCGAAACGGGGCTGGAGAGCCCTTTCGTTGGTGGAAAACGCAAAGGTACCGTCGACGGTATCGAGATCATCGAATTTGACCTGGCGTACTCCAACAGCGATGGCCTGTTCGTTCGAGCGCTCAGCTTTTTAAAGTTTGCAGTGCGCAGTATCGGGATTGCGCTAACCGAGCGCTACGATCTGGTTTTCGCGACCACCACGCCATTGACAGCCGGTATCCCCGGGATATTCGCCCGGTGGTTTCGTAATAAGCCGTTTGTATTTGAGGTCCGGGATCTCTGGCCCGAACTGCCGAAAGCGATGGGCGTCATTCGTAATCCATTGATCCTTGCCGCCATGTCTTTTCTTGAGTGGGCGAGTTATCGCTCGGCTCACCGACTCATCGGGTTGTCGCCAGGTATTGTGGATGGCATTGCGCACCGCGGTGTGGCGCGTGACCGAATCGAAATGATCCCAAACGGTTGTGACCTTGATATTTTCAACACGCCTGCTGAGCCATGGTTGCCGGCAGGAGTGGATAAAAGCCATCTGGTAGCGGTCTTCGCGGGTACTCATGGAGTGGCCAACAAGCTGGACGCGGTGCTCGATGCGGCTCGAGAGCTTAAACTGCGAAAGCGCGATGATATCCGGCTGGTTTTGATCGGGCAGGGCAAGCTCAAGCCCGCGCTTCAGAAGCGTGCAGCGGAAGAACAGCTGGACAATGTGATATTTCATGCCCCGGTGAACAAGGCCCGGTTGTCCGGTTTGATGGCCAGCGCGGACCTGGGGCTGCAGATATTGGCAAACGTACCGGCCTTTTACTACGGAACGTCGCCTAACAAGTTTTTCGACTATATCGCGTCAGGGTTGCCTGTTTTAAATAACTACCCGGGCTGGCTCGCCGAGATGATTTCCACCGAGAACTGCGGTTTTGTCGTACCTGCAGATGATGCTGCGCTTTTCGCAGATGCTTTGATACAGGCGGCAGATGACCGTGACGAGCTGCGGGCGAAGGGCGCACGAGGCAGAGAATTGGCGGTCAGAGAGTTTGACCGGCGTAAATTGGCTGACCGGTTTGTAGATTGGCTGGAGGGTGGTGTTAGATGATCAAGCGTGGATTTGATTTATTTGCGTCGTTGCTTGGACTAATTCTGCTTTCGCCGGTCATAGCAATTATTGCCTGGAACATTCGCAAGAAGTTGGGCTCTCCCGTCTTGTTTCGCCAGGTGCGACCAGGTCGGAACGGCAAGCCTTTCGAAATGATCAAGTTCCGTACGATGCGAGATGCTCATGATGCAAATGGTGAGCCTTTACCGGACTCCCAGCGCATGACAGCCTTTGGCAGCTTTCTGCGCTCCAGTAGCCTGGATGAATTGCCTGAATTGTGGAATGTGGTCAAGGGCGATATGAGCCTGGTAGGTCCACGACCGTTACTGATGGAATACTTGCCTCTCTACAGCGTCGAGCAATATCGTCGTCATGAGGTTCGCCCTGGCGTCAGCGGTTGGGCGCAGATCAACGGTCGGAACGCAATTGAATGGGAAGAAAAGTTCAAGCTGGATACCTGGTACGTCGACAATCAGTCTTTTTGGCTGGATATGAAGGTGATTTTCCTGACAATCAAGAAAGTTCTGGTGCGTGACGGTATCAGTGCCGAAGGCGAAGCTACCGCGCCGAAGTTCACAGGTTCCAAGCCATGAGCCGCCTTGCCTGGACGGTTCTTGAAATATAGGCGCCTCGCGAACAGCGGATTGAGCGAATTGCAACGGGGCTCGTATTGACGAGTCTTTCATATTTTCGAATGAAAACTGACGGGTACTGGTTGTGTTGAATTCACCATTTTCTCCTTGGCCTTCTTTTACTGAAGAGGAAGCTGACGCCGTACGTGATGTGATTCTGTCCAATAAGGTCAACTACTGGACCGGTACACAGGGGCGTGAGTTTGAGAAGGAGTTCGCTGCATGGGCGGGCACCGAATACGCCATCGGCCTGGCTAACGGAACGGTTGCCCTGGACCTTGCCTTGAAGGCGTTGGGTATCGGTGCTGGCGATGAAGTGATTGTCACCTCACGCACGTTTCTTGCTTCCGTCTCGAGCATTGTGAATGCCGGGGCTGTTCCGGTTTTCGCCGATGTGGATCGCGATTCGCAAAACTTCAGCGCGCAGACTATCCGCGCTGTACTGACTCCTCGCACCCGGGCCGTAATCTGTGTGCATTTGGCTGGCTGGCCTTGCGATATGGATCCGATCATGGCCCTGGCCGAGGAATTCGACCTTAAAGTGATCGAAGATTGTGCCCAGGCCCATGGCGCCCGTTACAAGGGGCGCCCGGTGGGGTCAATTGGCCATATCTCTGCCTGGTCCTTTTGTCAGGACAAGATCATGACCACAGGTGGCGAGGGCGGAATGGTCACAACCAACGATCGTAAGTTGTGGTCGGACATGTGGTCGTTCAAGGATCATGGCAAAAGCTGGGAAGCTGTCTACGAACGTAACCATCCTCCTGGTTTTCGCTGGTTGCATGAAAGCTTCGGTACGAACTGGAGAATGCTCGAGGTTCAGGCCGTCATCGGTCGGATTCAGCTCAAGCGCATGACCGACTGGCAGGCCAGCCGGCTGGCGAATGCCGGGCAGATATGGGAGTGCGCCAGCCAACTCAAAGGCTTGCGTGTGCCAATCATGCCTGAGGGCAGTGTTCACGCGGCGTATAAGTGCTACGTGTTTGTCGAGCCTCAGGCTCTCAAGGCCGGATGGGATCGTGATCGTATTCTGGCGGAGATTTCGGCACGAGACGTTCCGGTATTTTCCGGTTCCTGCTCCGAGGTCTATCTGGAGAAGGCGTTTGACAATACTGGCTGGCGTCCGGCGAGCCGGTTGCCGGTAGCACGGGAGCTCGGCGAAACAAGTGTAATGTTTCTCGTGCACCCGACGTTGACGCAGCATGAGATCGACAAGACATGCTCGGTGCTCAAGGCCGTTATGCAGTTGGCTACCGAAGAGTAATCAGTTAGACAGTCAGGAATGCCCGTCTTTGTTTGCAACGCAGAAGGATTTGAGCTGCGGGCCAGTCAAATGGAGTTTTCCATCATCATGGTATGAGGTCCCTTGGAATCATCCATGGTGGTGGCGGATGTACTTTAGGAGTAACAGAGGTGTTTCAAGGCGTTATGGATAAGTTGAGAACCTTATTACTGGGTTTAACGCGGCGGCAGAAACGTGCCTTCCAGGTAGTGACCGACGTTTTTCTTGTCTGGTTTGCCCTTTGGATGGCCTTTGTCGTTCGTTTGGGGATTGATGAGCTGATCAATCCTTTCACTGAATACCTATGGCTATTCCTGAGCGCCACGGTCATCGCTATTCCGCTGTTTGTACGGTTTGGTATGTACCGTGCAGTCATGCGCTATTTTGGAAACGATGCGCTGATCGCAATTATCAAGGCCGTCAGCCTGTCATCGTTGATTCTCGCGCTGGTGGTTTACTGGAGCGGCAACCATCAGTTGTTTGTTCCACGCTCGGTCATCTTCAATTACTGGTGGTTGAGCATGGTCATGATCGGGGGGCTACGCCTCGCGATGCGCCAGTATTTCCTGGGAGACTGGTTCGCGGCTGCGCAACATGTTCCTTTTACCAATCGAGATGATGGACTGCCGAAGGTGGCCATCTATGGTGCGGGGGCAGCCGGTAATCAATTGGTTGCTGCATTGCGCATGGGGAGGCTGTTGCGTCCTGTCGCCTTTATTGATGATGACAGCAGCATTGCCGATCGTGTGATTTCAGGCTTGCATGTCTATAAGCCAAAGCATATCCAGCAGATGGTTGACGTCACCGGTGCCCAGCAGATTCTTCTCGCCATTCCGTCTGCCAATCGTGGGCGCCGCCGGGAGATATTGACCTTCCTGGAGGGGTTCGCACTCCATGTGCAAAGCGTGCCCGGTTTTATGGATTTGGCCAGCGGGCGAGTGAAAGTCGATGATATCCAGGAAGTTGATATTGCTGACTTGTTGGGCCGTGACTCTGTCCCCCCTCAGGACGAGCTGCTTGAACATTGCATCAAGGAGCAGTCGGTTCTTATAACCGGGGCGGGCGGTTCAATCGGGTCTGAGCTTTGCCGGCAGATTCTCACGCTGCAACCCACGACACTGCTGTTGTATGAGCATAGCGAGTTCAATCTCTACAGCATCCTGCAAGAGCTTGAGCAGCGAATCGTGCGTGAGTCGCTTTCAGTTAAGTTATTGCCAATCCTGGGTTCTGTGCGCAATCAGGAAAAGCTCTTTGACGTCATGAAAACCTGGCGCGTGAACACGGTCTACCATGCGGCGGCTTACAAGCATGTACCGATGGTCGAGCATAATATTGCTGAAGGCGTGCTGAATAATGTGATGGGCACGCTGAGCGCCGCGCAAGCCTCTTTACGCGCCAATGTGGCGAACTTCGTGCTGATCTCTACTGATAAGGCGGTGCGTCCCACCAATGTAATGGGAAGCACCAAGCGTCTCGCAGAAATGACACTGCAGGCGCTCAGCAGTGAAATTGCTCCGGTGCTTTTCGGTGAGACTTCGAATGTTTCCCGTGTGAACAAGACCCGCTTTACCATGGTGCGGTTCGGCAATGTGCTGGGCTCATCAGGATCAGTGATCCCGTTGTTCCACAAGCAAATCAAATCCGGTGGCCCGCTGACGGTTACGCACCCCAAGATTACCCGGTATTTCATGAGCATCCCTGAAGCCGCTCAATTGGTTATCCAGGCGGGCTCCATGGGGCTGGGCGGTGACGTATTTGTTCTGGATATGGGCGAGCCGGTGAAAATCGTCGAGCTGGCCGAGAAGATGGTGCACCTTTCCGGCTTGAGTATTCGCTCTGATAAAAATCTTCAAGGTGACATCTCCATTGAGTTTACGGGGCTGCGTCCCGGCGAAAAACTTTATGAGGAACTGTTGATCGGCGACAACGTAGTCACGACGCCGCACCCGATGATTATGAGTGCCAATGAAGACTACTTGCCCTGGGAGGTGTTGAAGGGCCGATTAACGGAGCTGCTCAGCGCCGTTGAACAGGATGACTACACGCGTGTGCGTCAGTTGCTGCGCGAAACGGTCAGCGGCTATTCCCCGGACGGTGAAATCGTCGACTGGATCTACCAGCAGCGTCGTCTTGAGCCCTGAGCTCACACCCTGTAACTCACCCATTTTTGACTCTCCCCAAACATCGCCTAAGTTTGAAAAGCAGCTTCGGAAAAGCTGCTTTTCCCTTATCGATGTCATGGAGTGTCACCTATGCGTAAAGCTTATTTCTCATCCTTTGTCTTTGCCTTTCTTGCCAGCCTCTCCCTAGCCACTACTGCCGCACCTTCCACCAAACCCGAAACGCCAACCTCCATTTCCACACAAATGACCAAGGTCGACCACACCACCAAGGTCAGCCTCAACTCCGCAGACGCCGAAACCCTGCGCCGGGACCTCTTCGGCATTGGCGCAGCCAAAGCCAAGGCCATCGTCGCTTACCGCGAAACCAACGGGCCCTTCACTGCGATAGATGAGTTGCTGGAAGTAAAAGGTATCGGCAAGGCATTGCTGGAGAAGAACCGCGACAGGCTTGAGGTCAATTGAACATCTGAAAAGCAGGCGAGGAGGCCGGTCATTGACCGGCTTTCTTCTGGCCGCAGAACCCCGCTTTCAAGCTCCCCCGCACCACATCAAGAATCCGCGTGGCCAATTCGGCGCTCTCCACACTTCTTGCCAACACCAACGCTCCCACCAGCGTCGACATCAGCACAAGGCCCTGTTCGCGGGCATTCGGGCTATCAAGGGCCGCTTCGACCTGCTTGAGCCGGGCGTTAAGCACCTCATCCGTCGTCCTGCTGTTCTGCCCGCGCAACCCCAGCTCGGAAGACATCGTGGGCAGCGGGCACCCCTCATGAGGTGATGTCTGATGCCATTGCGACAGGTAGCTATCAATGAACGCGTCCAACGGTCGCTGTTGGCTGAACAGCTTTTTGCAATGTTCATCCAGTTGAGCTGCGGCCTCTTGCAACGCCTTTTCCACCAACTCGTCCTTTGACCTGAAGTGCGCGTAAAACCCGCCATGCGTCAGGTTCAGCGACTTCATCAGCGGCTGCAGGCCGGTCGCACCAATGCCGTCGCGGCGAAAGCGTACCGAGGCCTCCTTGATGATGCGCTGGTGGGTTTGAGCTTTGTGGTCTTGTGAATAGCGCATGGGAAGGCCTCCGAAACATCAGGCCATATTAACCAAGCTTCGCTGGGCATACGCGGGTGTTTACAAAATTGTGCGGCTCAACGGGGAGCCGCTTCAGTCTCAGCGATCCTGCGCATCCTTGGCGTCCGCTTGGGCATTGCGTTCTGCCACGCGCTTACGTTGTTCATCAGTCAATTCAACCTTGTTGGCGCTGTCTCGCAGCATCAACAAACCACCGACGATCGAACCGATCGCGACCACTAAAATCAACCAGGCATACCACGGCATAGGGCTCTCCTTGAGGCAGCAAACCGTGGGGAAATTTCCCACGGTAATGACTGCTTTGAGTAACGGGCTTTCTTAGTAGTTCATTGTAGGCCCGTTCTGCCCCGGTAGCCTTACAGCCCGGTCAACATAGCGTCCGCCGGTGCATCGGCGCGGTCTTGCGCGGTCAGTTGGAAGTACACAAAACCCACCACCATGAAGCCCAGGAAGATCAGCCCGATCAGCGCGTTGAACCACGCCATCGCCACCAGGCAGACCACGGCCAGTACCAGCGCAATCCCCGGCACGATTGGATAGCCCGGGGCGCGGAAGGTCCGCTCCAGCAGCGGTTCGGTCTTGCGCAGTTTGAACAGGCTGAGCATGCTCATGATGTACATGACGATGGCACCGAACACCGCCATGGTGATCATCGCGGCGGTCAGGGTCATGCCGCCCAGGTTGATCAGCCCGTCGCTGTAGATGGCGGCGATGCCGACGATGCCGCCGGCGATGATTGCCCGGTGCGGCGTCTGGAAGCGCGACAGTTTGGCGAGGAAGGAGGGCAGGTAGCCCGCGCGCGCCAGGGCGAAGAATTGGCGGGAGTAACCCAGGATGATCCCGTGGAAGCTGGCCACCAGGCCGAACAGGCCGATCCACACCAGCATGTGCAGCCAGCCCGAGCTGTCGCCGACCACGGTTTTCATCGCCTGGGGCAGCGGGTCGTTGATGTTCGACAGGGTGCGCCAGTCACCCACGCCACCGGCAAAGAACATCACGCCCATGGCCAGAATCACCAGGGTGAGGATGCCGCTGATGTAGGCCTTTGGAATAGTGCGCTTGGGATCTTTCGCCTCTTCGGCCGCCATGGCGGCGCCTTCGATGGCGAGGAAGAACCAGATGGCAAAGGGTATGGCCGCAAACATTCCGGCGATCGCCGGTGCGCCGAAGGTGTCGGAGCCGGCCCAGCCGTTGAGGGCGAAGTTGCTGAAGCTGAAGGCGGGAGCGACCACGCCCATGAACACCAGCAACTCGGCCACGGCAAGCACGCAGACCACCAATTCAAAGGTGGCGGCGAGCTTCACCCCGAGGATGTTCAGGCCCATGAACACAATGTAGGCGCCGACGGCCGCATGTTTCGGATCGAGGGCCGGAAACTGCACGTTCAGGTACGCGCCGATGGCCAGGGCGATCGCGGGCGGGGCGAAGACGAACTCAATCAGCGTCGCCAGCCCGGCAATCAAGCCACCTTTCTCGCCAAACGCCCGGCGGCTGTAGGCAAACGGGCCGCCAGCGTGAGGAATCGCGGTGGTCAGCTCGGTGAAACTGAATATAAAGCAGGTGTACATGGCGGCGACCATTAACGAGGTCACCAGGAAGCCCAATGTTCCCGCCACGCCCCAGCCATAACTCCAGCCGAAATACTCTCCGGAAATCACCAGCCCGACTGCGATGCCCCACAAATGCAGAGTGCCCAAGGTGGGTTTGAGTTGTGTGTTCATCGTGTAGCTCTCCCTGAACGGTTTGGAATGTTTCAGGGCATTGCAGCGGACATGCCATTAACCAAAGCCGTGTCGTAAAGGCGCCGAACTGTCGCCGAGGGAACGGTTTGGCGTTTGAATCATTTCAAGCGCTGCACCAGATAAGGGCGTTGGTGTCTGGTCTGACGCTATCGCGGGCAAGCCCGGCTCCCACATTTGAAGTGCATACCCCCCGTAAACCCCGCATAAACCCACTCTTTACGCCGTCTTTACGCCCCACCCATACCGTCGCTCTCGTTCCTTTACGCCACTCCTGCGGACAATCCTCCTACACGCGGCAGTCGCCGCACGACGGAGAAACTTCCATGAGCGTTCTGGACGGGGTGTCACTGCTGTTGGCTGTGGCGCTGTTCATTTATCTGCTGGTTGCGCTGTTACGCGCGGATCGGAACTAGGAGCAGGCTATGCACAGTTATGACTATTGGCTGATCATCGCCTTCTTTGCCTTGGTGCTGATTCCGGCACCGGCCCTGGGGCGGTTCTACTACAAGGTAATGGAAGGGCAGCGAACCTGGCTCACGCCGGTGTTCGGCCCGGTCGAGCGCGTGTGCTATCGCCTTTCGGGTGTCGATGCGGACCAGGAACAGAGCTGGCAGAAATACGCGCTGGCGTTGCTGGCGTTCAACCTTGCCGGTTTCGTGCTGCTGTTCGCGATCCTGCTGTTCCAGGAATACCTGCCGCTGAACCCGCAGAAATTGCCGGGTCAGGAATGGACCCTGGCGTTCAACACCGCCATCAGTTTCATGACCAACACCAACTGGCAGAACTACAGCGGTGAAGCGTCCCTGAGCTACCTCAGTCAGATGATCGGCCTCACCGTGCAGAACTTCGTCAGTGCCGCCACCGGCCTCGCCGTACTGGTCGCGTTGTGCCGTGGGATCGGTCGCAAATCCACCAAGACTTTGGGCAACTTCTGGGTCGACATGACTCGCGCCACGCTCTACGGCCTGTTGCCGTTGTGCCTGGTGTTCGCGTTGTTCCTGGTCTGGCAGGGCGTGCCACAAACCTTCGCTCACTATGTGAACGCGGTCACCATGCAGGGCGTTGACCAGGTCATCCCACTGGGCCCGGCTGCCAGCCAGATTGCGATCAAGCAACTGGGCACCAACGGTGGTGGCTTCTTCGGCGTCAACTCGGCGCATCCGTTCGAAGACCCGACTGCCTGGGCCAACCTGTTTGAACTGGGCGCGATCATCCTGATTCCGGTGGCGCTGGTGTTCACCTTTGGCCACTACGTGAAAGACCTGCGTCAGAGCCGGGCGATCCTCGGTTGCATGCTGGCCTTGTTCATCATCGGCGGTGCTACCGCGATGTGGGCCGAGTACCAACCCAACCCGGCGCTGAACAACCCGGCGGTTGAGCAGGCGGCACCGCAGGAAGGTAAGGAAGCGCGCTTCGGCACCACTGGCACCGTGTTGTGGTCGGTGGCGACCACCGCCGCGTCCAACGGTTCGGTCAACGGTATGCAAGACAGCCTCAACCCCCTGAGCGGGATGGTGTCGCTGGTCAACATGATGGTCGGCGAAGTGATCTTCGGCGGCGTCGGCGCCGGCATGTACGGCATGTTGCTCAACGTGTTGATTGCGGTGTTCCTCGCCGGCTTGATGATTGGCCGTACACCGGAATACCTCGGCAAGAAACTCCAGGCCAAGGAAGTGCAGTTGCTGGTCGTGACCTTGCTGGTGATGCCGGTCGGCACCCTGGTACTCGGTGCCATCGCCGCCAGCCTGCCTGGCCCGGCCGGTGCCATCAGTAACCCTGGCCCCCACGGTTTCAGCCAGTTGCTGTACGCCTACACCTCGGCCAGTGCCAACAACGGTTCGGCGTTCGGCGGCTTCAGTGCCAACACCGCGTTCCACAACCTGATGTTGAGCCTGTCGATGTTGCTCGGTCGCTTCGGTTACATCCTCCCGGTACTGGCCCTGGCCGGCAGCCTGGCGATGAAGAAGACCGCACCGATTGGCCAGAACAGCTTCCCGACCCACGGCCCGCTGTTCGTGACCCTGTTGACCGTGACCATTTTGCTGGTGGGCGGCCTGACCTTCCTGCCGACGCTGGCACTTGGGCCTATCGCTGAACATTTGAGCATGGCTGCTTTTTAAATGAAGAGCCTAGGGGATATGAAAATGAACTTGCCTGCAAAAAACGCGGCTCCCGTGAAAACCCAGGAGCCGGCCAAAACCGCAATGTCGGCCCTGTGGCGCCCGGCGCTGGTCCAGGCGTTCGTCAAGCTGGACCCGCGCCAGCTGCAACGCTCGCCGGTGATGCTGGTGGTCGAGCTGACCGCGATCCTCACCACCATCCTGTGCTTCGTGCCGGAGGTGGCCGTACCGACCTACGTCGCCGTGCAAATCGCCGTGTGGCTGTGGTTCACCGTGCTGTTTGCCAACTTCGCCGAAGCCTTGGCTGAAGGCCGCGGCAAGGCCCGCGCCGACAGCCTCAAGGCCGGCAGCGAGGGCCTCAGCGCCCGCCGCAAGGAAGCCGACGGCAGCTTCAAGGTCGTGCCGGCCACCAGCCTGCGCAAAGGTGATGTGGTACGCGTGGTCGCCGGGGAAATGATCCCGGGTGACGGCGAAGTCATCGAAGGGATTGCCGCGGTCAACGAAGCGGCCATCACCGGTGAATCGGCCCCGGTTATCCGTGAATCCGGCGGCGACCGCTCGGCCGTCACCGGCAACACCCGCCTGGTCTCGGACTGGTTGATGATTCGCATCACCGCCAACCCGGGCGAGTCGACCCTGGACCGCATGATCGCCCTGGTGGAAGGCGCCAAGCGCCAGAAAACCCCCAACGAAATCGCGCTGGACATCCTGCTGATCGGACTGACGCTGATCTTCCTGCTGGTGGTGGTGACCCTGCAGCCGTTCGCCCACTTCGCCAATGGCAACCTGCCGCTGGTGTTCCTGGTGGCGCTGCTGGTCACGCTGATCCCGACCACCATCGGCGGCCTGTTGTCGGCCATCGGTATTGCCGGCATGGACCGCCTGGTGCGCCTCAACGTGATCGCCAAATCCGGTCGCGCGGTGGAGGCGGCGGGGGACGTGCACGTGCTGTTGCTGGACAAGACCGGCACCATCACTTTCGGTAACCGTCGTTGCACCAACGTGATCGCCGCGCCGGGTGTCAGCGGCAAGGAATTGGCCGAGGGCGCGCTGCTGGCATCCCTGGCGGACGACACGGCCGAAGGTAAGTCCATCGTCGAATACCTGCGCGGCCAGCACCCGCAAGCCGAGCCGTCGACGGATGAGCTGACCTCGGTACCGTTCAGCGCGGAAACCCGCCTGTCCGGCGTCGACTACCAGGGCCGTGTGTTCCGTAAGGGGGCCGTGGATTCGCTGCTGGCGTTCATTGGCCTGCAACGCCGCGACCTGCAACCGGCGCTGTCGCGGGAAATCGACAAGATCGCCCAGAGCGGCGGCACACCATTGCTGGTGTGTGCCGACGGCAAATTGCTCGGCGCGATTCACCTCAAGGACGTGGTCAAGCCCGGCATCCGCGAACGGTTTGCCGAGCTGCGCAAGCTGGGGATCCGCACCGTGATGGTGACCGGCGACAACCCGCTGACCGCTGCTGCGATTGCCGCTGAAGCCGGTGTGGATGACGTGCTCGCCGAAGCCACCCCAGAGAAAAAACTCGCGCGCATTCGTCACGAACAGAACGATGGTCGCCTGGTTGCGATGTGCGGCGACGGCGCCAACGACGCCCCGGCGCTGGCCCAGGCTGACGTCGGCATGGCAATGAACGACGGCACGCAAGCCGCCCGTGAAGCGGCCAACATGGTCGACCTCGACAGCGACCCGACCAAGCTGCTGGACGTGGTGCAGATCGGCAAGGAATTGCTGGTGACCCGTGGTGCGCTGACCACCTTTTCCATTGCCAACGACGTGGCCAAGTACTTCGCGATCCTGCCGGCGCTGTTCGCCTCGATCTACCCGCAACTGGGTGTGCTCAACGTGATGCACCTGCAAAGCCCGCAGAGCGCGATCCTCTCGGCCATCGTGTTCAACGCGCTGATCATCGTGGTGCTGATCCCGCTGGCGCTGCGCGGTGTGCGCGTACAGGCGGCGAGTGCGGCGGCATTGCTGCGTCGCAACCTGCTGATCTACGGCCTGGGCGGGATCGTGGTGCCGTTCGTGGGCATCAAGGCGATCGACATGCTGTTGACCGCGCTGCACCTGGTTTGACTCGATGCCCGCAGGTACCGGCAAACCGGTGCCTGCAGGTTGCAATGACCGAATTGAGGAATTTGAAATGTCCAACATTATCCGCCCGGCCCTGAGCCTGCTGGTGTTGATGAGCCTGATCACCGGCGTGGCCTATCCCCTGGTTGTTACCGGCGTGGCGCAAGTCGCGTTCCCTGACCAGGCCAACGGCAGCCTGGTACACGATGCCAGCGGCAAGGTGCGTGGTTCGAGCCTGATTGCCCAGGATTTCACCGGTGACGGCTGGTTCCACCCACGGCCATCTGCTGGTGCGTTTGCTACGGTTTCCAGCAGCGCCAGCAACCTCGGCCCAAGCAACCCAGCACTGGCCGCTCGTGTATTTGACGATGCCAAGAAAATGCTGGTGCCAGACCAGGGACCGGTGCCGATGGCATTGCTGACTACCTCCGGCAGCGGTCTTGATCCACACTTGCCACCGCAGGCAATTGCCTATCAACTGGCCCGGGTAGCTGCCGCGCGTAATCTGCCGGTGGCGACCCTGCAGCGCTTGATGGATGAGCACATCGAAAGCCCGCTGGTGGGGCCGCCGGTGGTGAACGTGCTGGCGTTGAACATGGCCTTGGAAAAACTGTAAGCCGTGGCGACGCTTTTGCGAGCAAGCCCGCTCCCACATTCGACTGAGTTTCACCTTTGGAATGCGGTCAAATGTGGGAGCGGGCTTGCTCGCGAAGGCGGACTCAAGAAACCCACATCAACACCTGAAGGAAGACCGCCCGCATGAGCGACTCCGGCCGCGCCGATGCCCTGTTAGCCGATCTACCCCGGGACGGCCGTGGCCGGCTCAAAGTCTTCCTCGGCGCCGCGCCCGGCGTGGGCAAGACCTACGCCATGCTCCAGGCTGCCCACACCCAGCTGCGCCAGGGCGTGCGGCTGATCGCCGGCGTGGTGGAAACCCACGGCCGCGCCGAGACCGAAGCCTTGCTCAGCGGCTTGCCACAACAGCCGTTGCTGCGCTCCGAATACCGCGGCGTGATGCTGGAGGAAATGGACCTCGACGGCCTGCTCGCCGCCAAGCCCAAACTGGTGCTGGTGGACGAACTGGCCCACAGCAACGCCCCCGGCAGCCGCCACGAAAAACGCTGGCAAGACATTCAGGAATTGCTCTCGGCGGGCATCAACGTCTTCACCACGGTCAACGTCCAGCACCTGGAAAGCCTCAACGACCAGGTGCGCGGCATTACCGGCGTGCAAGTGCGCGAGACCTTGCCCGACTGGGTCTTGCAGGAAGCCGATGAACTGCTGCTGATCGACCTGCCATCCCGGGAACTGCTGGAGCGCCTGCGGGACGGCAAGGTGTACGTGCCGGAACAGGCCCGTGCTGCCATCGATGCCTTCTTCACCCAGACCAACCTCATGGCCCTGCGCGAGCTGGCGATGCAAACCGCGGCGGCCCATGTCGACGATGACCTGGCCCAGGGTTATCGCCAATTGGGCCAGGCCGCACCGGCTGTGCGTGGCCGCTTGCTGGTGGGCGTGGACGGCGATGCCCAGGCCGAACGCCTGGTGCGTCATGCCAGCCGCGTAGCCCAGCGTCGGCATTTGCCGTGGAGCCTGGTGCATGTGGATAACGGCCGGGTGCGGGATGAACAATCGCGCCTGCGTCTGCAAAACGCCCAGCAACTGGCCGAGCGTCTTGGCGGTGAAGTGGTGTTGCTGCGAGCGGGGGAGGTGGCCAAGACCCTGATCCAGCACGCCGCCGAGCGTCGCGCCAGCTTGATTCTGGTGGGGCAGTCCCGGCCGCGCTGGCGGCGCAATCTGTTTGGTGGCGGCTTGGCGGCACGCCTGCTGCGCAATGCACGGGGCCTGGAAATCAACGTCCTCGACAGCGACGAAGTTCCGGCCCCTCCGCGCCTGCCGGATGTGCGTGGGCTGGTGTGGTTTGACTATGCCCTGGCGGTGGTGGCGACCGTGATCGCGGCCGCAGTCGCATGGGGTGTCGCCAGTGCCTTGCCGTTGCCGAATATCTCGCTGGTGTTCCTCGCCGCCGTATTGCTGGTGGCGGTGCGCAGTAGCCTGGGGCCGGCGCTGGCGTGTGCGGCGCTGTCATTCCTGAGCTACGACTTCCTGTTCATCCCGCCGAATTTCTCCTTCGCGATCCAGCGTGAAGAAGACGTGCTGACGCTGTTGTTCTTCCTGCTGATGGCGGCGCTCACCGGTAATCTCGCTGCACGCCAGCGCCGGCAGTTGCAGGCGCTGCGCGATACCCAGGAAGAAACCACCGAGCTGCTCGACCTGTCCCGCAAACTCACCGCCGCCACCGATCGCCAGGCAGTGATCAGTGCCGCCGCGCATCATCTGGAAGGCTGGAGCGACCTGCATTTGTGCCTGCTCAACCGCGACGGGCAGGGCGACTGGAAGGTCGAGACCGGAGGCCCGATCACCTTTACCGAAGCCGAACGCGCCGCCGCCGACTGGGCCTGGCAGCACGATCAGCCGGCCGGCATGGGCACCGGCACCTTGCCGTTCGGGCGCTGGTGGTGGTGGCCGTTGTCCAGCGAAGAAGGCCCGTTGGGCCTGCTGGGGGTCAGCCCGAAGGCCGGGCTTGAACTGAGCGGCCAGCGCCGTCGCCTGCTCACGGCCTTGAGCCAGCCATTGGCCCAGGCCCTGGCCCGTGCGCAGCTCGGCCAGGAACTGGAAGCGGCACGCCTGCACGGTGAAACCGAGCAATTGCGCAGCGCCTTGCTGGCTTCGGTGTCTCACGATTTGCGCACACCGCTGACCTCCATGCGTGGCAGCATCGACAGCCTGTTGGCCCTCGGCGAGGCGATTCCCCTGGAAGATCGCCGGGAGCTGCTGGAAGGCACTCGCGATGAGGCTGAGCGCCTGGATCGCTACATCCAGAACCTGCTGGACATGACTCGTCTGGGCCACGGCGCGCTGAAGCTGGCGCGGGACTGGGTGTCACCCGGCGATATCGTCGGCAGCTCCCTGGGCCGCTTGCGTGCGGTATTGGCGCCGCTGCAGGTGATCACCGACGTGCCGCCCGAGCTGCCGCTGCTCTACGTGCATGCCGCGTTGATCGAGCAGGCACTGGTCAACGTACTGGAAAATGCCGCACGCTTCTCGCCGCCACAAGGCCGGCTGAAACTCAGCGCGGGCGTGCAGGATAACCAGTTGTTTTTTGCTGTTGCCGATGAGGGACCGGGGATTCCCGAGGAGGAGCGGGCGAAAATTTTCGATATGTTCTACACCGCCGCCAGGGGGGATCGCGGCGGGCAGGGCACCGGGCTCGGCCTAGCGATCTGCCAGGGCATGGTCGGCGCCCACGGCGGGCATATCAGCGTGGCCGACGGCATTGACGGCCGTGGCACCTGCATCACTTTATTCCTGCCATTGCAGGCCCAGCCTGGCCTGGAAAGCGAACCTTGAGCTACCCTCTTTTCTTCACGGATTTTGATTGGACACCATGAGCCAGACTGCGACGATTTTGGTCATTGACGACGAACCGCAGATCCGCAAGTTCTTGCGTATCAGCCTGGCCTCCCAGGGCTACAAAGTGATCGAGGCCGGCACCGGCAACGAAGGCCTGGCGCAGGCCGCCTTGAGTAAACCGGACCTGCTGGTGCTCGACCTCGGCCTGCCGGACATGGACGGCCAGCAGGTGCTGCGCGAGTTTCGTGAGTGGTCCACGGTACCGGTACTGGTGTTGTCGGTGCGAGCCAGTGAAGTGCAAAAAGTCGAGGCGCTGGACAACGGCGCCAATGACTATGTGACCAAGCCATTTGGCATCCAGGAGTTTCTTGCACGGGTGCGGGCGTTGTTGCGCCAGGCGCCGGCGGGGGAGGCCCAGGAAGCGGCGTTGCGCTTTGGCCCGCTGACGGTAGACCTGGCTTATCGGCGGGTGCTGCTGGACGGTGTCGAAGTGGCGCTGACCCGCAAGGAATACGCGGTACTGGCGCAACTGGCGCGGCATCCCGGGCGGGTGATCACCCAGCAGCAACTGCTCAAGGATATCTGGGGCCCGACCCATACCGAAGACAGCCATTACCTGCGGATTGTGGTGGGGCATCTGCGCCAGAAACTGGCGGATGATCCGACCCAGCCACGGTTTATCGTGACTGAGGCCGGTGTTGGGTATCGGCTATTGAACACCGAAGCCTGAAGCGTTAGCTCACCTGTGGCGAGGGAGCTTGCTCCCGCTGGGCTGCGCAGCAGCCCCAGAATCCTGGGAGCGCTTCGCANNAAGCTCCCTCGCCACACAAGCCCTGCTTATCAAACCTCAGTGTTGCTCGCTCTCGTAACGATCCAGCGTATCGCTCGCGATTTCCCGCCCCAGCGCGATCAACTCCGGCGCTTTGTAAAACTCGAAAAACCGGCACACGCGCTTCGGCACGTTGATCAGAATATCCGGCGGATACCCGGCGATCTTGTACTGCGCCAATGACGTCTGCATCACCTCAAAGCTCTGGTTGATCAAATCCAGCAGCGATGCAGGCCCCACGTTATCGATGATGAACGAGCCGGTCGCCGACTTTGGCGCCCCGGCCTTTTCCGGTGCCGCCGCCGGTTGTTGCGCCTCGGGTTCGGCAGAGTCCAGCCACGGGTTGATGTCGGCAGCCTGGGCCAGCAGCGCTTCCTGTTCCAGCATCAACAACTGCTCGGCCTGCTTGCGCCGAAACGGCAAGTGCGAACCTAGTGAACGCACCAGGTTGTCGAAGCGGCTCCTGAACGCCGGCGGACGCTGGATCACCGGAAGCTTGTAGTGCTTCTGGTTGGTGGAGTTGAGGTTGACCGCAATGATCAGGTCGCAGTGGCTCGACACCACCGGCACGATCGGCAGAGGGTTCAGCAAGCCGCCGTCCACCAGCATGCGATTGCCCTGCATCACCGGGGTGAACAGGCTGGGAATCGCCGCCGAGGCCCGCATGGCCTGGTGCAGGCAGCCTTCCTGGAACCAGATTTCCTGCTGGTTGGTCAGGTCGGTGGCCACGGCGGTGTAGGGAATGCGCAGGTCTTCGATATTGATCTCGCCGACGATCTTGCGGATCTGCCCGAACACCTTCTCGCCACGGATCGCCCCCAGGCGAAAGCTCACGTCTACCAGGCGCAGTACGTCCAGGTAGTCGAGGCTTTCGATCCAGTTTCGGTACTCTTCCAGCTTGCCCGCGGCATAGATCCCACCCACCACGGCGCCCATGGAGCAACCGGCAATGCAGGCGATGTCGTAGCCGCGTTTTTCGATTTCCTCGATCACGCCGATATGGGCGTAGCCCCGGGCGCCGCCGGAGCCCAGCACCAATGCAACACGTTTCTTCATGACCTGATCCTTCGCAAAACAGGTGACCACAATGCACCCATCGAGGGGCGCGCTTCAATCATCACTGTCACAACCGATTATTTTCGCGAGCGGGCCACCACGCTCGGGTATGCTCTGGCAATCGGGACTGCGGATTCAGGCAGTCGGATAAGGCACTTTTCGGTGTAGGCAACGTCTACACCTGTGACTGTTTTTTCTTTTCTTGAGGTGTCATTTGATGAAAGCCTGGATGTGTGTGCCTGTGATCGTGTTGGCCCTGGCCGGTTGTGCCGGGAAAACCGCTTATCGCGACAGCTGCGGCACGCAACTGGATGCTGCGTGGCACGAGCTGGACCTGGCCAAGGCCGAAGGTTTCGCCGGCACCGTGAGTTACTCCAAGGCTCTGTCGTTGTTGACTGGCGCCAAGACCCAGCAGCAGTTCGAAGCCTTCGAAGGCTGCTCGACCAAGGCCGAGAAAGCCCGCTTCTATATTCGTGAGTCGCGCGCCGGGCGCTAACCCCGCGTAGCAGTTGTCGAGTGCAACGAGGTTGCGTCGGCGGCCTCAAGCCCGAAGGTTTAATCATTGAGGAGGAAAGGATGTCAGCCTTGGTCGATCAGCTAGTCGCGCAGGTCATCGGCCTGGAAGTTGGGTTACTGAGCTGCCAGGCGCGCCTCGCCGCCGTCACGGACGACGAGGCCCTGCATGATCTGCGCACCACGGTGCGGCGCTTGCGCAGCCTGTTGCGGCCATTGCGTGGGTTGCCCGGTGTCGAGCAGCTCGAGGCGGCCGCCAGTGCCGTCGGCCAACTGACCACGCCATTTCGCGACCGCGAAGTGCTGGCGGCGTACCTCCACCAACACGGCCATCATGAGGCGGCCGAGCGGCGTATCCGGCAACAGCCGGCCACCTACCGCTCGGTTGCACAAGGGCCTGAGCTGGCGCAACTGCTGTTGATCCTCGAAGCATTCCCCCGCTTTATCCGCGCCTCCCAACGGCAGAAATTGCTCAAGGGCCTGCGCACGCGCATTGAAAAACGCCTGGCCAAGCAATGGAAGAAGCTCGGCGAAGCGCTGCACGACCCCAACCACGACCGTCATCGCCTGCGCCTGTTGATCAAGCGCGTGCGTTATGCGGCCGAGGCTTATCCCGAGCTGAACAAGCTACCGCCCAAAGCCATATCGCGTCTCAAGGCGGCCCAGGGCGCCCTGGGTGATTGGCACGATTGCTGGCAATGGCTGGCGCAAGCCGGGCACGAGCCCGATTTGCAGCCGTGCGTGCCTGGTTGGCACCGCACCATGGCCGAGGCGGAAGGGCAGGCGGATCGGGTTTTGGATAAGTTGAACGCCGACTGCTTCGCTTGACCCTGCGACCTATCTGTCCGGGATTTTGGCCGGAATAGGCGCTGCATGGTGTAGGCCGGCTGGTTAAGATCCCTCAACTCCTTTTTCAAGTTGAGACCGCCATGCGCTTTAGTGATTTGCTCGACGCTGCCCGCAGCCACCCGTTGGACGTTTCGATCCCGGCCGAATGGGCCCAGGGCCGCGCCAGCTTTGGCGGGCTGGTTGCGGCGTTGGAGTACGAGGCCTTGCGGGCGAAGGTCCCGGCGGATCGCCCGTTGCGCTCACTGGCGATCACCTTTGTGGGCCCGGTGGCGCCGGACGTGCCGGCCCGCTACGAAGTCGAAGTGCTGCGCGAAGGCAAGGCCGTCAGCCAAGTGCTGGGACGTGTGGTGCAGAACGGTGAAACGATGACCCTGGTGCAGGCCAGTTTTGGCGCATCACGGCCTTCGCAGATTGACGTCGCCGCCGAACCGGCGCCCACCTTCAAGCATTGGGATGAATGCCAGGAGTTGCCCTACATCAAAGGCGTGACGCCGGAGTTCATGCGCCACCTGGCGATGCGCTGGAGCGTCGGTGGCCTGCCGTTCACCGGCAATACATCCCGGGAGATGGGCGGCTGGGTGCGCTTGCGTGGCGATGTAAAAGAAGAGCCGCTGACCGAAGCGCACATCCTCGCGCTGGTGGATGCGTGGCCACCGTCGGTGTTGCCGCACCTGAAACAACCGGCGGCCGGCAGCACCCTGACCTGGACCATCGAATTTGTCCAACCGCTGCAAAACCTGAGCACCCTGGACTGGTGCCAATACCTGGTCCACATCGAGCACGCCCGCGATGGCTATGGCCATGCGGCTGCGCAGTTGTGGAGCCCCGACGGCCAGTTGATCGCTATCAGCCGCCAGTCGGTGGTGGTGTTCGCCTGAGTCCTCAGACCAGCAAGTGTTGATCGCTGGAGGCGTCGCTGCCGCGTGCCTCCAGGCGACGACCGTGATGCTGCAATGCAAGGGCTGCCAGAATGCCGACGATACCGATGGCGGCACTCGCCAGGTTCTCGCTGAACACGCCCGATGCCATCAACAGAAAACCGATGACCAGGAGTGGCAGCGCAATCAGCTGCAACACTTGATTGGTCCCGTGCTGGTGATTTTGCGGGTGGGTGCGCCATTGCCAGGCGGGGATATTCGGATGACGTTTGCCCATGATCGTGATTCCTCTGTCCGTTGAAACATCTTGAGCAGAGTTTAGGTCGGGCAGGGTGGGGCCGCGAATCAAGGATGGCTATGGGGGCCATAGCCACCCCTTCAGGGGTTAAAGCCGCAACTGGCCGATGGCCTTGCTCAGTTCCCCGGCCAGGGTCGCCAGCTCATTGCTGGTGGTCGCCGAGTCTACCGTCTGCTGCACGGTGTTTTCGGTGACGTCCCGAATGCTCACCACCGCCCGATTCATTTCCTCGGCCACATGGCTTTGCTGCTCGGCAGCCACGGCAATCTGCGTGTTGCTCTCGCGCATCTGCGCCACCGCGCCGGTGATCTCGGCGAGGGCAATCCCGGCTTCTTGAGCCTGTTGCACACAGTCGTCGGCCTTGAACGAGCTTTCCTGCATGAAATCCACCGCGTCCCGGGTGCCGGCTTGCAGGGCGGACACCATGCGGGTGATTTCATCGGTGGAGCTTTGCACCCGCTTGGCCAGGTTGCGCACTTCGTCGGCGACCACGGCAAAACCCCGGCCCATTTCGCCGGCGCGGGCGGCTTCGATGGCGGCGTTGAGGGCCAGCAGGTTGGTCTGTTCGGCGATGCTGTGAATCACCCCGACCACGCCATTGATTTTCTGGCTGTCCTCGGCCAGCTTCTGGATCATTTCGGCGGTCTGCTGCACGCCGGTGGACAGCCCGGCAATCGAGCGCTGTACCCGGCTGACCACTTCCTGGCCGCTGCCGGCGAGAGTGTCGGCCGTCTGGGACAGGTCGCGGGTGGCGCCGGCGTGCTGGGCGATGTGGTAGACGGTGGCGGTCATCTCGTTGATCGCCGTGGCGGCCTGGTCGGTTTCGCTTTGCTGGCCGAGCATGCCGTGCTGCACCTCGTTCATGCTGCTGGCCAGGCGTGCGGCGCCGTCGTCCAGTTGCCTGGCGGTGCGCGCAACCGTGTTGACCACCCGTTGATAACCCGCCTGCATCGCGTTGAAGGCGCTGGCCATCTGCCCGACTTCATCCTTGCAGGCCAGGGGGACGCGGGCCGAGAGGTCGCCGGTTTTCTCGACGTGCAGCATCACGTCTTTCAAGGTGTTGAGCTGGCTGAGGAGAAAGCGGATCAGCAGCTGTGAGGCGCCGAGCATGGCCAGCATCAGAATCATCACCGCTACGGCGTAGTTGGCGAAGCGTTCTTCGAACACTTGGCTCAAGCTGGGCCCGTAGGCCAGCACGGCGACCTGTTGACCGTCGGCACGGCTGATTACTTCGGCGCCCATCAGCGGGTTTTCGCCGAACAGTGGCATGTGATTGAAATCCACCCAGCCACTGGCGTTGGCCAGGGCTGACAGATCTTCGTCGCCCAGTTGTGGGACTTTGCCCCTGGCAAACGTCAGCCAGTGCTCGCCCTTGGGCAGTGGCTGGCCGGCGGGCCAGGCACCGAGCAAGCGCCCCTGGGCTTGCGCCGACGCCTGCGCGGCCTGGCTGCGGGCCTGTTGTTCGAGCTGCACGGCGTACAACACCAGCAGCAGGGTAGTGATGAAGGCGACCGCGTTCACGGCCCAGAATTTGTACTTCAGCGAGATGTTGCTAAGCCAGGCACCCATGGAAGGTTTTCTCTGATAGCGGAAACAGCATTGGCAAGGTGCCATTATTGTGCCGCTATCGGGATGCCGGGTTTTGATATGGGTCAATGCGCCGCGTCAATCCGGCACAGGCAATCCAAAAAAGGCGCGGGCACAGGCGGTGCTGTGTTGCGCCAGGTCTTCCACGGTTTCTTCGCGGTGCAACGCGACCTCCCGCAGGACTTCCGGCAAATAGGCGGGTTCGTTGCGACCGTTTTTCGGCTTGGGCCGCAGGGTGCGAGGCAGCAGGTAGGGCGCGTCGCTTTCCAGCATCAGGCGGCCCCGGGGGATTTCCCTGACCAGCGGATGCAGGTGCGTCCCACGGCGCTCGTCACAGATCCAGCCGGTGATACCGATATGCAGGTCCAGGTCGAGGTAGCTGAACAGCGCCCGCTGCTCGCCGGTGAAGCAGTGCACCACGGCGGCTGACAGGTGATCGCGGTAGTCCCGCAGGATTTCCAGCAGGCGCTGGTTGGCGTCACGTTCGTGGAGGAATACCGGGAGCTTCAACTCCACGGCCAGGGCCAGGTGTTCTTCAAGGACTTTTTCCTGCTGGGGGCGCGGGGAGAAATCCCGGTTGAAATCCAGCCCGCATTCACCCACCGCACGCACGCGACTTTCCTTGAGCAGGCCGCGCAGGCGCCTGGCGCTTTCGGCGTTCCAGTCACTGGCAGAGTGGGGGTGAATGCCGGCGGTGGCGAACAGGCGTTGGCCACTTTCGTCCAGTTGCTGGCACAGCTCCAGGGCCTGTTCGCTGCCGTCGACACTGGTACCGGTGAGCACCAATTGGCTCACCCCGGCGGCGTAGGCACGGTCGAGAACGGCCTGGTGCTTTTCGTCGAAACTTGGGTTGGTCAGGTTGACGCCGATATCAATGAGTTGCATGGTGCTACCTCCGCCTGCGGTCGGAAAGCATATCAGAGCTGTAGATTTATAAGAAAAGCCAAGAACTACAACGAGTTAAAGCTGTCTTTGAAAGTCGCAAGTAACACCGTGTTTGGTTTGTCGCCATCTGCCGTGCCACCCTTGCGCCCAAAGCCTGCGCTCATGGCGCTCTGTTTCTGTCCCCCAACGCCTCGTTTTTCGCGAAGCAATGGGCAGTATTCTTTCTTCCGGAGAGCGGATGATCCGACCCTCGGCGTTGCTTGTGTTGTGCCTGACGTTACTGCTGCCCATGGCGGCGGTTGCGCGTCTGGACGGGCCGCTGGAAGTGACCCGGCCCGGCAAGGTCCGCGACCTTGCGGAAATCCGCAGCAGCCGCACCTTGCGGGTATTGGTCAACCAGAGCCGCAACAGCTCCGGCGAAGTCCAGGGCCAGGCCATCGGTGTTGAATACCATCGCCTGCGCGCTTTCGAGCAATACCTCAACGGTCACGCCCGTGACGGCGAGGAAATCAACCTCAAGATTATTCCCAAGGCCAAGGATCAACTGATTGGCGCATTGGCCCGTGGCGAGGGCGACCTGGTGGCACCCGGCGAATTGCTGGATGTGAAGGCCGCCCACAAGATTGCCACCAGCGACCCGATCGCCAGCGACGTGCCGTTATGGCTGGTGGGGCTGAAGGGCGAGCGGCGGTTTACCCGGCTGGAGCAACTGTCCGGGCGCACGCTGGCCTTGACCACGGGCAGTGCCGCGTCGGATGCGATCAGCCAGGTCAACCAGAAGCTGGCGCTGCACAAATTGCCGCCGGTGAAGGTGGAGTGGGTGGATCCGAGCCTCGCGGTAGAGGACGTGCTGGAGATGGTCCAGGCCGGGATTTTCCACCTGACCATTGTCGAGCGGCCGATTGCCGAACGCTGGGCGAAGATCCTGCCCAAGCTGCGTTTCGACCGGCAAGTGACCATCAGCGAGCCGGGCGAAGAGTATTGGTTTGTGCGCCAGGATGCCTCGATGCTGCGGGCCAGTATTGATCGCTTCCTCAAGACCTACCGCACGCCGTCCGATCAGGATGTGGCGTTCCAGCGCATCTACCGCCGCCTCTACCAGGTACGTTATCCACTGGCTCGCGTCGACCGCCAGCGCCTGGAAAAACTGCGCCCGGTGCTGCAAAAGCATGCCCGCGAGCAGGGCATGGACTGGCTGAACCTGGCCGCGCTGGCGTTCAAGGAGTCTGCCCTGGACCCTGGCGCTCGCAGCAGCGGCGGCCCCACCGGGCTGATGCAGATCACGCCATCGGCGGCGCAGCGGGTCGGGGTGAACAACATCGAAAGCCTGGACAGCAATGTGCAGGCGGGCGCGCGGTACCTGGCGATGATCCGGCGCAAGTTCTTCTCAAGCCCCAAGCTCAACGAGCGCGAGCGCATGGCGTTTGTGCTGGCGGCCTACAACATGGGGCCCGAGCGGGTCCAGGGAATGCGTGCCGAGGCGCGGCGGCGGGGGCTTAACCCAAACCAATGGTTTTTCCAGGTCGAGCGCATTGCCATGGAGCAGGTGGGAATGAGCGGCGTCAGCTATGTTAATAGCGTGAACAAGTATTACCTGGCGTTTGATCGTGAGCGGGAGTCGTTGGAGCCGGCAGCGCCACGGGTTGCCTCACGTAAATAATCTATTAATTCGATAATTATGAGCCGCTTTATCGGCTTTTATCATTGTTTAAACTGATTAATATAGCGGCCAACCCAACCCCTACCTTGAAAAGGATTATCAGCATGAGCCCATTGATCACCCGCATCCTCTCCACCCGCGCCGGCTACGGCCTGACTGTCCTGCGGATTTTTGTCGGGATCATCTTCGCTGCCCACGGTTCGCAAAAACTCTTTGGCTGGTTTGGCGGCGGCGGCCTGGCGGGCACTGCCCAGTGGATGGAAAGTATCGGCCTGGCCCCAGGTACCCTGATGGCGGTGCTGTCCGGTGGTACCGAGTTCTTCGCCGGGCTGGCGCTGATCATTGGCTTGCTGGCACGGCCGGCGGCACTCGGCCTGTCGATCATTTCCCTGGTGGCGATTTTCTCGGTGCATATCCATAACGGTTTGTTCATGGCCAACAACGGCTACGAGTTCGCCCTGGCGCTGCTGGGCGGTACGCTGGCCGTGTTGTTGGAAGGTGCGGGCAAATTGTCCGCAGACCGCGCCATCACTCACTGATACCGCGACCCCCCCCCTTAAAAGGCCCGCCCAGTGCGGGCCTTTTCGTTGCTCGGGATTCTTGACACCGCCCTACAGGCTTCTCTAGGATGTTGCCCATGCGCCGATTTAAACAGCTAATTGCGGGGCGCCACGGGTGACTGATCACAGTCCCGACAGAAGCCAGAGCCATGGGCCAGCTTCGAAATTCCGCTAAAGCGCTGGTTCGGTGTTGCCTCTCACCTGCCCGCAGACTTTTGAGGCAGAGACACGACACAATGAATGCACTACGCCCCCTCATACGCCTGGCCCCGATCACCGCGGACCTGACCCAACGCAATCCTAAAATCCTCTTGGGCGGCAAGCATCAGCCGACGTTGCTGCGCTATCTGGATGGCTGGCCGCGCCGCACGGGGCGGCCTTCGGCCTTTCTGATCCAGTTTGTCGAAGACGGCGACTCCCTTGCGCGCTTTGCGTCCAACAGCTTCGACCTGGCCGTCATTCAGGCGCCCAGTGCCAGCGACGCGGGCGAAGTGATACGCCAACTGACCCGCATTGCCCGGCAAGGGCTGATCGCCCGGCGTTGAGCCCTCAGTAGAACGCTGCTGAAGGCAGATGCCGGCGACGGCGACGCAACAGGAAAATACCCCCCGCAATCAGGCACAGTATCAGCGGTACAGGCACGATATTGAGCAGCTTCACTTTGCGTTCCAGGGCGTGAACCTCGGCGTATGACTGGACCTTCAGCGCGTGAATTTCCATGGGGATTCGCAACCGCTCCTTGTTGAGCGCTTGCAGCAGTGTGTTGGAGGTTGCAGCCTGAGGGCCCGGGGAAATTGTCGGGGGGTTGAGCAGTTGCCATTCCTTTTCCGTTTGTTCCAGGCGTTGCGCCAGTTCGGCGGACTTCTCACCGTAGGCCAGTGCCGCGTCTTCGCGCATTGCCTGCAGCACCTGCAGTGATCGAGAACCGCCTGCGCGGGGGCGAATGTTCATCAGTGCATCGGGCGCCGCCAGGTTGTCCAGGGTGTTCAATACAAACATCGCGTTATCTGACAACGGGCCACCCGCCGCGCGATGCTTCTGGAGCATTCCAGACACACGATCGCTGAGCAGGTCAGTGTCGGCGACCACGACCACATGGATGTTCGCAGCCTTTTGCAAGCCGGTGTTACGCCCACTGATGCCGTCAGGAAAGGCGGAATAGGCGGGCCCTTCGACGCGGGCGGCGATCACTTGTTGTTGAGCGCGAGTGGCTGTTTCATTGATCAGTGAATTGAGCTGCGCTGGCAGGGCGAAGCGCTCTGCCTCAAACAGCGCGGCGTGCGCGGAGCTTTGCAGCAACGGGGTGAAGGTCATGCGGCTTCTCTTGGCAGGGGCCAGGGCGCCGCTGCTCAAGACGTTGACGTTGTGAAGTTTCCAGGCGCTGATGTCATCCTGTGCCATCGCCTGGCGGGGCAAGGTCAGTGCCGCGGGATGGCGCACAGGCGGCTGGCCTGTGGTCAGGATCACCGAAGTGGCATAGTCGCGATCGGCAATCACCTTGTTCGCGGGCATCTGGATGCCCCAGGCGGACAGCAATGCTTCCAGCTTGGGGTTTTCCGGGGCCGTGACGCTGGTGTCCAGCCCGACAAGCGGGTCGATAAACATCATCAACTTGCCTGCGCCCAATACAAACTGGTCTATTGCGTAGAGGGTTTGGTCAGGCAGGTTGCCGGGATGAATCACCATCAGGGTTTTGACGTGTTCAGGAATTTGCGCGATACCCGGCTCCAGGCTCACCACGTTGAACTGGCGACGGATCTCCTGCAACACCTGCCAGGGAGGCGTATTAACGCCGTTGCGTTCATCTCGCTCACCGTTTATTGGCAGCCGGGAGATCACGCCCATGACGGGTTGCTCGGGGTGGATCACCTTATGAATCAAATGGCTGATTTCATACTCCAGCAGTGACTCCCGGTCCGGGCTGAATGACGGGATGCTATGGGGCGCATGGCCCGCGCTGGTACCCACCAGGCCGAAGAATCCGTGTTGTTCGTCAAGTCCCAGTAACCTGGCTTTGTATTCATCTTCAGAAAAAGGGGTGGGGTCGATGAGGTGCAGGTTGATTTTGCCCTTTGCCGCTTTTTCATATTCCTTGAGCAACAGCTCTACCCGTTTAGCGTAGCTTTCAACGGCGTTGGCTTTGTGTGCACGGTTGCCTGAATTGAAGAAGTACAGATCCACCGGTCTTTCCAGTGAACCGAGCATAGTCTGTACAGGATCGGAAAGTGTATGGATGTTCTGTTCCGAAAAATCCAGCCGTGGATTTGGAAGTTTCAGTGCCCAGACCAGGTTAAAAGCGAGAAACAGTAACAGGAGCGTGATAATTGTGAGGCTGGCACTTAGTCGCGTTTTCATCGTGATGTGTCCCTCTCAACCGTTTCTTACATTCAGGACAATGACCGTCGCGCCAAGAAAGGCGATGATCATACTGATGAAGTACAAACTGTCTTGAAGAGCCAGTACCCCTTGGTCAATGGCGTCAAAACGCGCAGACGGGCTCAGGGAAAGAAGGCGGTCAATCAGCCATACCGGAACTTGATGTTCAATCGCATCAAGAATGGATGACAGGCCACTGGCGGTCAGCAGCAAGCACAGGGTTACGGTGAATATAATCGCGCGATGGTGTGTCAGTGCGCAGATAAAACAGCCCACGGATAGATAACATCCGGCCAATACCCAACTTCCCAGGTATTGTGACGCAATGACTGTATTGTCCGGATTGCCAAAATAGTTGACGGTGATAACTATCGGGAAGGTCAACAGCAGGGCCACGCCAGAAACAATCCAGGCCGCCAGAAACTTTCCGACCACTATCTCGAAACGTGTGACAGGCAGGGTTTTCAGGAACTCCATGGAACCGGTGGTGGGCTCGTCGGCCCAAAGCCGAGTGCATAGGACAGGTGTCAACAGTAAGTAGAGCCAGGGGTGCAACTGGAAGAAGCCCTGCAAGTCGGCACTGCCGACTTCCAGTAACCGGGTTGCATGGAAGCCAAATACAGCAGCGGCGGTCAGGAAAACCGCAGTGCTCAGGTAAGTGAGGGGAGCCGAAAGATAACTGACCAGTTGACGCTTGAATATGACCGGGAGAAGTTTCAAATCGATGCCTCCTGGCTCATATGGTGCACAACGTCATCCAGGCGCCCGGCTTCCAGGTTCAGGGCATTGAGCTTCCAGCGACGCTGGGTGACCAGTGCATTGATGTGGGGGTAGATGATTTGCCCCGGCAGGGCGAGTACGGTCACTGTGCCGGGAGTCTCGCGGTCTTCCTCGATGCCGGCGACCCCGGGCAATACCGCCAGGGCCAACAGGTCCAGCGGTGTGTCGGCTGCAAGGGTGACCGCCTGGTGATGACGGGAGCTGCGCTGCAGTTCGGGCACCGAAGTGTCTGCCACCAATCGGCCGTCGGCTATCACCAGTGCGCGGGTACAAATACCGGTCAGTTCTTCCGGCGCACGGGACGCGACAATGACCGTCATCTCGTCGCTGAGCGACTTGATGAGCATTCTGACTTTGTGTTTCTGGTCGGCATTCAGACCTTCTGTTGGCTCATCGAGCAACAGCAGGCTGGGGTCATGCAGGATTGCCTGGGCGATGGCTACCTTGCGTTTCAACCCGTCCGTGAGGGTTTCCACCGGGCTTTTGAGTATCCGCCACAACTCAAGCCGTGCAACTGCCCGGTCAATCATCTTGCGTTTTTCCGCGCCGCGGAATCCGCGTATTTCGGCAATGAAACCGAGAAAGGCCTTTACACTCATTGCACCATGGCTCAAGAGTCGCTCTGGCTGGTAGCCGGTGACTTTCTTTGCCTGGAATGCGTTCAGGGCGATATCGTTACCGAATATTTTTATATGGCCTGAAGAGGGTGTAGTCGAGCCTGAGATCATTTTGATAATAGTTGTTTTTCCCGCACCATCATTTCCAAACAGCCCGAGGCATTCCTGGGGTTGGGCGTTGAATGAGAAGTCATGAATAATGTTTTTTCCGCCCATGGTTTTTGTCAGGCTCGTTATCTCGATCATTATGCTTTTCTACTGAATGGATATGGCAAGGCTGGATTAACCTGGGTGAACAGCAGGTTGTGAATGTTCGAAATTCAATGCTTGAAATCTTTTTATGTTGAAGCTTTTCCGGTGTCGCACTGTTAAAAAATGGTACGTTCAATAAACGCTCTTGGAAATGCTGAGGGGGCTGAATAAGATAAGTCCTACATGCCAGACTATGACTCGCTGAAACAATTGTTTTGGTTTTGATGATTTAATTACAGTCGTTGTTTATTTGGTGTTTATTTAAAGTTTATGCCAATTTGAAATGGAGCCTGATGTCATGCTGCTTCTACGTACCCTTGTTCTTGAACAGTCCGGGCATGATGCACCGGTCAATGGTGCACTGCTTTGTGGTTTTGCGGTGGCGCAGATCTCTTCAAACTTTCTTGCCTACAGTCTGGATGAAGAAACAGAGCCCGGTAGTTCACGGGTGTACATCGCAGCGTTGCGCAAAAAGTCCGAACGTTACTTTCTGGGGGCGATAGACTCCAAGGAAGACCTGCAAATAGCGACCCATGTCTTCAAGCAAATCCTGACGCTCGCGGCTGCTCCCGGGGCAAAATCTGCAAGCAGCGGCGAAACTCAGATTCCCTTTCATTTTGTTGATTTGAAAGGCTGCAAATTGCCCCCGGCCAGGCCTGAAGATCATCACTCGTTGACGATCAAGAAATCCCTGGTGATGAAGGTGATTACCCTGGGAACGTCGGCGCCCGGTTTGCCCGCCATTGAAAGCAACACGTTGATCGTGCCGTCGATTCGTTTCTCCTCAAGAATGGTGTCTGCTCCCAGGTCCCCCGATCCTTCAGAGCCTGCGCGGTCATTGCCCGAGCCGGTGACGCAGGCGCCCGAGGCTGAGCTCGAGATATCCGAGCCGCTCGTTGAGGCGCCACTACAGGCACCGATCGAGGCGCCTGCTGTCGCTGCGCCAGTGCCGGCGCCCATAGTCCAACAACCTGAACCGGTCCCCCAGGCGCCGCCGCCCATGCCTGCCCGGAATGAGTCAGCCTCGTTGTTTGAAGTGGACGATACGCTGGCCAATCTTTCCCGATTGTCACAGGAGCTGACGCAGCAAAAGCTCAGCGTGCTCAAGCAGGAAGAAGCGCTTGATCAGTTGCGTCTCGAACTGCGCCAGGAAAAGGCTGACCTTGAGCAGGAGAGTCAGCGGAGTGCCGACAGGATTGCCGAAAAGGAAACGTCCCTGGAACAGTTGGCCCGCACGCTGGCCCTCCGGGAAGAGCATCTGGCTGGCAGCTCGGCGCTGAACCAGACAGAGCAGCGTCGAATGGACGAGCGTGCGCGCTACCTGGAGAGCCAGGAAGCCCAGTTGCATGACCGTGACCTTGCGGTGCGCCTCAAGGAGCAACAGCTGACGGCTGCGCTGTTCCAGTTGCCTGTCCTGCGGGACAACCTGAGGGTTACGCTTCAATCCCTGGATGAGTCACTTGCATGGCTTGGCGAGAACGGGCGCGGCCAGCCTGAATGCGGCCCGACCCAGACGGAGGCTGACTGATACGCGTCGTTGCCGGAATCCGCCGGTGGGTCTGGCTACTTTCCCGAGTTCATTTATCATCGACCCCCACAGCCGACATCGGGCGTTAAATGCGTTGTGCCTGATGCGGCAGCGGGTCTGAAAAATGCAAACTTCCAGGGGATGTAGAGCTTTTGAGCACCAAGCTGATTACCAAAGAAGGTCATGAGGCCCTGAAAAAGGAGCTTGATTACCTGTGGCGAGAAAAGCGCCCTGATACCACCCGCAAAGTGACGTGGGCGGCCTCCCTGGGGGACAGGAGCGAAAACGCCGACTACCAGTACAACAAGAAGCTGCTGCGGGAAATTGATCGTCGGGTGCGTTATTTACGCAAGCGCCTGGAAGACATGCGCGTGGTCGAGTACATGCCCGAGCAGGAAGGGAAGGTGTTTTTCGGCGCCTGGGTGGAGATTGAAAACGAACAGGGCGAGACCAAGCGGTTTCGCATCGTGGGGTACGACGAGATCTATGAACGTATGGACTACATCTCCATCGACTCACCCATGGCCCGGGCACTGTTGCGCAAGGAAGTGGATGACGAGGCGCTCGTGCAGACCCCGAGTGGCGAAGTGTGCTGGTGGATCACCGCTATCGAATATGTGAAGTGACAACGGATGGCCCGTACGCATGAGCGCGTGCGGGCCATTTGCGTTTTCAGCCCTCGCGCAGCACCGTCAACGGGCTGGCATTCAGTGCGCGGCGGGTGCCGAACACGCCGGCACCGCCGATCAGCACGGCGCCGATCACCGGCAGCAGCAATAGCCACGGATGCGGGTGCCAGGTCAGGTCGAACGCGTAGCGGTACAGCACCAGTGTCACCAGTTCAGTGCCCAGCGCTGCCAACAGCCCGCTGACTGCGCCCAACAACCCGAACTCGATACGCCGGGCCTTGACCAGCAACTTGCGCTCAGCCCCCAGCGCCCGCAGAAGGGCGCCCTGGCGAATCCGCTCATCGAGGGTTGCCTGGAGCCCGGAGAACAACACGGCCATCCCCGCCGCCAGGACAAACAACAGCACGTACTCCACCGCCAGGGTGACCTGGGCCAGGATGCTGCGCAGTTGTTCCAGCAATGCCTCCACCTGCAGGATGGTCACCGCCGGGAAGGCCCGGGACAGGTCGACGATCTGTTGGTCATGGCCGGGTGCGAGGTAGAAGCTGGTCAGGTAGGTGGCCGGCAGGTCCTTCAGGGTGCCGGGCTGGAAGATCATGAAGAAGTTGGGCTGGAAGTTGTCCCAGTTGATTTCCCGCAGGCTGGTGACCCGCGCTTCACGGTTTTCCCCGCCGACGGTAAACACCAGGTGATCGTTGAGCTTGAGTTTCAGGCTGTCGGCGACCTTGGCCTCCACCGAGACGCCTGGAATCTCGTCGGTCGGTTGCGCCGTCCACCAGGAGCCCGCCGTCAGCTTGTTGCCCGGTGGCAGGTCGGCGGCCCAGGTCAGGCTCAAGTCTCGCTGTACTGCACGATCGCCGCTGGAGTCCTTGCTGACAATCTCCTGCACTGGCGCGCCATTGATGCTGATCAGTCGTCCCGGTACCACCGGATACAACGGAGCCGATTGCGCCTGTAATTCCAGCAGGCGTGCGCCGAAGGTGTCTTTGTCGGCGGGCAGGATGTTCAGGGCGAAATAGTTGGGGGCGTCCTTGGGCAACTGGTTCTGCCAGGTATCCAGCAATTCGCCGCGCAACAACGCGATCAAGCCCATGGATAACAGGATCAGCCCGAACGCCAGTGACTGCCCCGCGGCCGCCAGGGGATGACGCAGCAACTGGCCCAGCCCCAGGCGCCAGGGCAAGGAGGCCCGGGCAAGCAGGCGTCGCAGGCTTTGCAGCAACAGGAGCAGCAGGCCGCCGAGAACCAGCGCGGCAATCACGCCGCCGCCCAGCAGGGCGAAGGTCAGCACCAGGTCGAGGCTCAAGCGCCACATGATCAGGCCCAGGGCGAAGAGTGCGGCGCCGTAGACCATCCAGGTGCTGGAAGGGATTGGCAGCAAGTCGCGGCGCAATACCCGCAGTGGCGGCACCCGCCCCAGGGCGGCCAGCGGCGGTAGGGCGAAACCGGCGAGGGCTACCAGCCCGGTGCCAATCCCGGCAACGGCCGGCAGCAGCCCGCCGGGTGGAACGTCCGCCGGCAGCAGGTCATGCAACAGCGCAAACAGGCCCAATTGCGCCAGCCAGCCGAGCAGGGCGCCGGTCAGGCTGGCCAGCAACCCCAGCACGGCCAATTGCAGGCTGAACAGCAACATGGTTTCGCGTCGCGACAACCCGAGGCAGCGCAGCAAGGCGCTGGCATCAAAGCGTCGGCTGGCGAAGCGATTGGCCGAGAGCGCCACGGCCACGCCGGAGAGCAGCACCGCCACCAGGCTGGCCATGTTCAAGTAACGTTCGGCCTTGCCCAGCGCGCCGCCGATCTGCTGGTTGCCGTCGCGCGCATCCTGCAGCCGCTGGTTGGCAGCCAGGCCGGGCTTGACCAGGTCGCGATAGGTTTGCAGCACGGTGCCGCCTTGTGGCGCGCGCCACAGGTCGCGATAACTCACGCGACTGCCGGGCTGCACCACGCCGGTGGCGTCAAGGTCGGCCAGGTTGATCATCACCCTGGGCGTCAGGCTATAGAAGTTGCCGGCGCGATCCGGCTCATAGGTCAGCACGCGGGAAAGGCGCAGGGTCTTCATGCCGACGTCGATGCTGTCGCCGATTTTCAGGTTCAGTGCCGTCAACAGCCGTGCTTCCACCCAGGCTTCACCGGGTTTGGGGCCACCTCCGGCAGTTTCTTCGGCGAAGGGTTCGGCGGCGCTCTTCAGCTCGCCGCGCAACGGATACGCCTCGTTGACCGCCTTGATGCTGGACAGCTGGATGCCAGCGTCAGTGGCAATCACGCTGGAGAATTCCACCACCCTGGCGTGCTGCAGGCCCAGCTCGGTGCCACTCTGGATTTGCTCGGTGCGGGCGGGTGAACTGCCTTCCAGCACCAGGTCGGCCGCCAGGAACTCGGTGGCGCGCAACATCATCGCGCCGTTCAGGCGGGCACCGAAGTAACCGATGGCGGTGCTGGCGGCCACGGCCACCAGCAGGGCGAAGAACAGTACACGCAGTTCGCCGGCGCGGGCATCGCGCAGCAACTGGCGAAGGGCAAGGCTGAACAGGCGCAACAAGGGCAAGCGTGCCATCAAGGCTCCAGTGGCGCGACCATCAGGCCGGCTTCAAGACGGATCAGGCGACGGCAACGGTGGGCCAGGCGCTCGTCATGGGTCACCAGCACCAGGGTCGTGCCGCTCTCTTTGTTGAGTTCGAACAGCAGGTCGCTGATGCGCTCGCCGGTATGGCTGTCGAGGTTGCCGGTGGGTTCATCGGCAAACAGCACGTCCGGTTCGGCAGCAAACGCCCGGGCAATCGCTACCCGTTGCTGCTCACCCCCCGAGAGTTGGCGCGGCGAGTGGGTGAGACGCTGGCCCAGGCCGACACGCTCCAGCAGGTGTTTGGCGCGCTCGCGGGCGTCCTTGCGGCCGTCCAGCTCCAGGGGCAGCATCACGTTTTCCAGCGCGTTGAGGCTGTCGAGCAACTGGAAGGACTGGAACACAAACCCCACGTGCTCGGCGCGGATGCGTGCACGCTGGTCTTCGTCGAGGGTACTCAGGGCCTGGCCGGCGAGGGTGACTTCGCCACTGCTGGGCAGGTCGAGGCCGGCCAGCAGGCCGAGGAGGGTGGATTTGCCGGAACCGGAGGCGCCGACGATAGCCAGGCTATCGCCCTTGTTCAGTTCCAGGCTCAGTTCGTGCAGGATAGTCAGTTCACCTTCCGCGCTGGGAACCACTTTGCTAAGGTTTCGCGCGGTGAGAATGCTTGCGCCCATGGAGAATCCAATGCGAATGTGGTTTTTGAGTGCTGGCCTGGCCTTGATGTGCATGGCCCAGAACGCAGCGGCGGGTACAGTCCTGATCGTTGGCGATAGTATCAGTGCCGGTTTCGGGCTGGATACCAGCAAAGGGTGGGTAGCGTTGTTGGGACAACGGCTCAAGAGCGAAGGTTTCGACGATAAAGTGGTCAACGCCTCTATCAGCGGCGACACCAGTGCCGGAGGCCGGGCGCGGCTGCCGGCGGCGCTTGCAGAGCATAAGCCGGACCTGGTTATCATTGAGCTGGGCGGCAATGACGGCCTGCGCGGGCAGCCACCCGAGCAATTGAAACAAAATCTTGCATCGATGATTGAACAGTCCAAGGCCAGCGGTGCCAAGGTGCTGCTGCTGGGCATGCAGTTGCCGCCTAATTACGGGCCGAAATACACCACCGCGTTTGCTAATGTCTACCCGGCCCTGGCCAAGGAAAAAAGCGTCCCGCTGGTGCCGTTTTTCCTTGAAGGCGTCGGTGGTCATCCGGACCTGATGCAGGCTGACCAATTGCACCCGGCGGTTGGCGCGCAGGGCAAGTTGCTGGAAAATGTCTGGCCAACGCTAAAACCACTGCTATGACGCTTTTCTAGCAGCGGTCTTTCGGCTAAGGTGGCGCCCCCCCGATTTGGAGCCCCCGATGTCGCGTCCTGCCTGGTCACTGTTTGCCTACCAACTGATCGAGCCTGACGAACAGCTGGATCTGTTCGCCTGCCAGGAAGTCCGGGTGCATCTGGTGACGCGTCAATTGGAGTTGGGCGGGTCCATCGACCGCACCCTCTGCGGCACGTTGTTGCCTGCCCAGCCGCGCTGGTCATCGGTGGATCGCTCGATCTTCCAGGACCAGCGTTTGTGCCCCCTGTGCCGGGCGATCCTCGAGTCGCAAAAACGCGGCACACCGCCGATCTGGCCAGAGCTGCGCTTCGAGCTTTGAATATGGGTGCCCGCCGGGCAGCCGTGTACAATCCATTTTCTACTACCCGTCGATCTGCGAAGGAATTCCCGGATGTTGTCGCGCCTTTCCGCCGTCACCTGCTGCCTGTCTCTCGCTGCGCTCTGCGCGGCCGGTTCTGCTGCAGCCTTGCAGTTGCCTTTGCCGCCACCGGGTGAAGATATCGTTGGCCAGGTCCAGGTGATCAAGGCCAAGTACGAAGATACCTTCGCGGACCTCGGCACCACCTACGACCTGGGTTATTCGGAGATGGTCGCGGCCAACCCGGGCGTGGATGCCTGGCTGCCGGGAGCGGGTACCGAGATCGTGTTGCCGACGCGCTTCATCCTGCCGCCCGGCCCGCGTGAAGGCATCGTGATCAACCTGGCGGAGTACCGGCTCTACTACTACCCCAAGGGCCAGAACGTGGTGTACACGTTCCCGTTGGGGATTGGTCGTGAAGGCTGGGGCTCGCCAGTGGCCCACACCACCATCACGGGCAAGATCCCGAACCCGACCTGGACCCCGCCAGCCTCGATCAAGGCAGAACACGCCGCCAATGGCGACCCGTTGCCCAACGTCGTGCCGGCGGGCCCGGACAACCCGCTGGGGCCGTTCAAGTTCACCCTCGGCACGCCGGGCTACCTGATCCACGGTTCCAACATGAAGTTCGGCATCGGTACCCGTACCAGCCACGGTTGCTTCCGCATGTTCAACAACAACGTGCTGGAAATGGCCGACATGGTGCCGGTGGGCACGTCGGTGCGGATTATCAACGACGCCTACAAGTTCGGCGCGGCCGGGGGCAAGGTCTACCTGGAAGCCCATACGCCGCTGAACGACGATGGCACCCCATCGGTCGTCGACAAGCACACCGCCGTCATCAACGCCTTGCTCAAGCGTGAAGACCTGTCCAGCAACCTGCGGGTCAACTGGGACCAGGTGCGTGACGTGGTTGCGGCTGAAGACGGTTTGCCGACGGAAATCGGTGTACCCGGCGGGGCGCCGATGGTGTCGAGTACGCCGGTCGATCTGCAGCAGTAAGCCTGCACGATCCATAACCCGTTATCGCCTCGCGCGGTGACGGGTTTTTTATTGTCTGGAATCCAGCCAAATCACAGGCAAAAAAAAGCCGATCCAAGAATGGATCGGCTTGATAACAACCCCGGAGGATTATTACTTGCGGCTTGCTTTTTCAAGCATGCGCAGAGCGCGCTCGTTAGCTTCGTCAGCAGTCTGTTGTGCTTTTTGAGCAGCAGCCAGAGCTTCATCAGCTTTACGGTAGGCTTCGTCTGCACGAGCCTGGGAGCGTGCTGCTGCGTCTTCAGTTGCAGTCAGACGAGCTTCGGTTTCTTTGGAGACGCTGCTGCAACCGGTAGCCAGAACTGCGGCCAGAGCCAGAGCAGAGAATTTCAGAACGTTGTTCATCGTGTTCCCCTTCAAGGACTTTCTATTAAATGGCTACTTTCTCAGAGTGAGCTAATAGCCGGCGTACATACTACCCATTACTTGTAGTAAGTAAACTGACGTAGCGCAAGAAGCAAAAAAAATTCTCGCGTCCAATCTATTTTGGCTAATCTTTCGAGAGTCTGTATAAAAAATATGCAGATTTTTGCACTCGGCCGAGGATTGGATCCAGCCTGAAAGGGCCGGCTGGCATGTGTTAAGCCATGTAAACATAAGTCATTTTATATATCGTCCCTGACACTATTGTTCAGATTGTCTTTTCGCCATTCGGTATCTTTTGTGCATGTTGAGGTGACTTTAAGAGCGCGTGTTCGTCTCAAGCTTCAACTGCCGGCAATGTTCAGGCCATCGACGTAAGGAATCTCGATTGGCCCTTTCTATGTCCGCCAGCGCAACGGAAGACGAGCGCGTCTTGAGCAATTGTGCGATTGGCGCCTACTATTTCCCTGTGCTGGTTGTGAGCGCTAGTGCAAGGCACTGGCCGCTTTTCTCGTTGTCGAAACCGGCACCGGGTGGCGTAGATGTTCCTTCGCCGGAAAAACATCGGTAAGGTAGGGGTCAGAAACCAAGACCCGCGAGGAGTAGTGATGAGCGAGGCGTTGTCCATCCACCATGACCAGGCTGGTCATCAGTTCGAGACCAATGTGGACGGTCATCGTGCCTATCTGACCTATATGGATCTCGGGAAGCAGACCCTGGATATCTATCGCACCTTCGTGCCCAACGCATTGCGCGGCCGTGGCATTGCTGCCGCGCTGACCGAGGAAGCGTTGAAGTTCGCCGAAGAGGCAGGTTATACGGTGATCCCGTCCTGCTCCTACGTTGAGCGCTACATGGAGCGCCACCAGCGCCATGCCGCGAAGCTTTGAGCATTGAGTAGGGCGGGATGCAGGGCATCCCAGGATGCATTCCCACGCAGAGCGGGGGAACGATCAAAAAAAACGCCGGGTTTAGCCCGGCGTTTTTGTGTCCGCAGTCTGTGCTCAGCCGCGCTGGCGCTTGGGCAACACGTCCTTGAGCTTGGCGTGCATGCTGCGCAAGGTGGTCTCGGTGGCAGACCAGTCGATGCACGCATCGGTGATCGACACGCCGTATTGCAGGTCGGCCAGGTCCTTTGGAATCGCCTGGCAGCCCCAGTTCAGGTGGCTTTCGACCATCAGGCCGATGATCGACTGGTTGCCTTCCAGAATCTGGTTGGCCACGTTCTCCATCACCAGCGGTTGCAGGGCCGGGTCCTTGTTGGAGTTGGCGTGGCTGCAATCGACCATGATGTTCGGCTTGATCTTCGCCTTGTTCAGCGCCTGTTCGCACAGGGCCACGCTGACCGAATCATAGTTGGGCTTGCCATTGCCGCCACGCAGTACCACGTGACCGTAGGCGTTGCCCTTGGTGGTGACGATGGACACGCCACCTTCCTGGTTGATGCCCAGGAAGCGGTGCGGGCTGGAGACCGACTGCAGGGCGTTGATCGCCACGGTCAGGCCGCCATCGGTACCGTTCTTGAAACCCACGGCCGAGGACAGGCCGGAAGCCATTTCGCGGTGAGTCTGGGATTCGGTGGTGCGTGCACCAATTGCCGACCAGCTGATCAGGTCTTGCAGGTACTGCGGGGAAATCGGGTCCAGGGCTTCGGTTGCCGTCGGCAGGCCCATTTCCGCCAGGTCCAGCAGCAATTGACGACCGATGTGCAGGCCGTCCTGGATCTTGAACGAGTCGTCCAGGTACGGGTCGTTGATCAAGCCTTTCCAGCCGACGGTGGTACGCGGCTTCTCGAAATAGACACGCATCACCAGGTACAAGGTGTCGGACACTTCCGCCGCCAGCACCTTCAGGCGCTCGGCGTATTCGTGGGCAGCCTTGAGGTCATGGATTGAGCACGGCCCGATGACCACGAACAGGCGGTGGTCGGTGCCGTCGAGAATCTCACGGATGACTTCGCGGCCCTTGGTGACGGTCTGCAGGGCAGCGTCGCTCAGGGGGATTTCGCGCTTGAGCTGATCGGGCGTGATCAGGGTCTCGTTGGATTCGACGTTAAGGTCGTTGATCGGTAAATCAGCCATCGTGTTACTCGTCAGGGTCACGGGTGCCGGCCGCCAGCGATCCCCGTGCGGCGGAGCACAGCATGATTTAAGTGCAGCGGGGAGCGGAACCTTAGCGCGTTACAAGGCTGCGAGACAATGGGCAACGTCCGCTTTAATCCAGCGCTGGCAGCACAAAAGCCTCATGGGAGAACTCGCCGGCATGGCGCGTGACCCATTCCCGGGCCAGCGCTTCGCTCTGTCCGGGTGTGGGCTCGACGCCTTCGTGGAGGCGGCAGTACCGTTCGATCTGGCACACTTGCTCACCCATCCGCGCACCGAACAAGGCCTGCTCATCGGTAAAGGCAATGTCGACGCGGTAGCCGTTTTCGGCCTTGCGGCACCATGCCACATAGCCCGGATAGCGGGCCGTCTGGCCCAGTGAGGGGATGTGCAACTCGATGGCCGCGCCCTGGCGCCAGGCGCGCGGGCAATTGCATGCGACGCCGCCCAGGCCGATAGTGTGCAGCCGTTGGCGGGAAATGCCGGAAATGGGGCGTTGGGTTATTTCGACAGCGACATCATCAGGGTGAGGAAAGAAACGACCCATGCACACGGACTCCGAGCACCGTCCAGTTGACGGCGGTGGCAGCAGTATAGTGAAAGAACTGCAACTTACCGACCTGGATATCGACCAGCAATTACTGGGGCTTCCCGGCACGTCGCTGGTGGTGTTTACCGGTGACGGCTGCTCGCGTTGCCGCTTCCTGCACCAGCAACTGCCGGGGTGGGACTTGCCGGTGGACCGGGTGTGCTGGGTAGATGCGGGTCACAATGGCGGGGCAGTGGAGCGCTACGAGATCTTTCACCTGCCAGCGTTGTTTGTGGTGTGTAACGGGAAATTCCATGGAATATTAGCGTCACTGACGCGTCTGACCGCCAGCGACCTGACTCAAGGTGTGCAGCAGGCGCTCAAACGAATACCAGAGGAGTTGCCATGACCGAAGTAACAAAACAGTCGCCACGGATCGGGATCATCGGCACCGGGGCCATTGGTGGCTACTACGGTGTGATGCTCGCGCGCGCCGGCTTCGATGTGCATTTCCTGCTGCGCAGCGAGTACGCGGCGGTCAGCGAGCGCGGCCTGCAACTCAACAGCACGATCCACGGAACCGTGCACCTTCACCCGGTACAGGCTTATGCCCGCGCCGCCGACATGCCGCCGTGCGACTGGCTGCTGGTGGGCACCAAATCGACCGGGAATGTCGAACTGGCCCCGACCATCGCTCAAGTTGCCGCCCCGGACGCCAGGATAATCCTGTTGCAAAATGGCCTCGACGTAGAGGACAGCCTGCGTGAACACCTGCCGCCGTCGCTGCACCTGCTGGGTGGCCTGTGCTACATCGGCGTGCACCGTTCCGGTCCCGGGATCGTCGAGCATCAGGCGCTGGGCCGGGTCAACCTGGGTTACCACAGTGGCCCCGCGGCCAACGATGACAGCGGTCGGCAAGCCATCGTCGAGGAAGGCGCCGCGCTGTTTCACCAGGCCGGTATCGACTCCCAGGCCATGGCCAATGTGCACCAGGCGCGCTGGCATAAACTGGTGTGGAACGTGCCTTACAACGGCCTCTCGGTATTGTTCGGCACGGGCACCACGGCGATGATGGCGGATGAGTCCAGCCGCGAACTGATCCAGGCGCTGATGGCCGAAGTGGTGCAGGGCGCCCACGCCTGCGGGCATGAGATTCCCGCCAGTTACGCCGGGCAGATGTTCACCATGACCGAGAGCATGGATGACTACTTGCCCAGCATGTATCACGATTACGTGCACAAGCGCCCGCTGGAACTGGCGGCGATCTACGCGCGCCCCTTGGCCGCGGCCAACGCGGCGGGTTGTGAATTGCCACGCATGCAGGCGCTGTATCAGGCCTTGAGTTTTATGGATCGGCATAACCGCTGATTGGGGGGAACACCATGGCGAAGGGATTGGGCGACAAACTGGTGCTGGCGATTTCCTCGCGAGCGCTGTTCGACCTGAGCGAGAGCCACAAGGTCTACCTGGCCCAAGGCGTCGAGGCGTACCGCAAGTACCAGATCGACCACGAGGAAGAAACCCTCGAGCCCGGTGACGCCTTCCCGCTGGTGAAGAAACTCCTGAGCCTCAACGCCAGCCTCGGCCGCGCCCGGGTCGAGGTGGTGCTGGTGTCGCGCAACAGTGCCGACACCGGCTTGCGTGTATTCAATTCGATCCAGCATTACGGGCTCGACATCTCCCGCGCGGCGTTTGTCGGCGGGCGCAGCCCTTATCCTTATCTGGCGGCGTTTGGCTGCCACTTGTTTCTGTCCACCCATGCCGAGGATGTGCGCAGCGCCCTGGATGCCGGGTTTGCCGCAGCGACGATTCTGTCGGGCGGCGCAGGTCGGGCCTCCAGTGCTGAATTGCGGATCGCCTTCGATGGCGACGCGGTGCTGTTTTCCGACGAGTCCGAGCGCGTTTATCAGTCGGGCGGCCTTGAAGCCTTCCAGGCCAGCGAGCGCGAATCCGCCCGCGAGCCGTTGCGCGGCGGCCCATTCAAGGGCTTCCTGGCGGCACTCAACCTGTTGCAGCGCGAGTTCCCCGACGAGTCCTGCCCCATCCGCACTGCGCTGGTGACCGCCCGTTCGGCGCCTTCCCACGAGCGGGTGATTCGCACGCTGCGCGAGTGGGATATCCGTCTCGACGAGTCGCTGTTTCTTGGTGGCCTGGAGAAGTCGGCGTTCCTCGAAGCCTTCGCCGCCGATGTGTTTTTCGATGACCAGGAAGGGCATTGCGAGAAGGCCCGGGAGTTCGTGGCCACCGGTCACGTCCCCCATGGCATCAGTAACGAGTTGAAAATTCAGACCGAGGGCTGAGCACTGCCAAAGGCGCTGCTAAGCTGAATCAATCCCCGCCATCCTGGCTGCCCAGGAGGTTCTATGATTCGTTCGATGCTGTACGCCACTGACCTCGGTCTGTATGCCCCCTATGTGATGCAACATGCCCTGGCGCTGGCGCGAACGTTCAAGGCTGATCTGTATGTGATTCACGTGGTCGAGCCCATCGGGCTGTTCGCCGAATCGGTGTTGCAGAGCTACCTTGATGAGAAGGCCTTGAGTGAATGGCAAAGCCAGGGCCTGACGACGGTGATGGCGACCATCGAGCAACGGGTGCTCGACAGTTTTCGCGAGGAGCTGGGGGACGGGGAGCAGGACCTCAAGTTGATCCGTTCGGTGCGGGTGATCCAGGGTGATCCTTGTGAAGTGATTCTCGACCAGTCGCAGAAACTCTCTGTGGATTTGTTGATCGTAGGTAGTCACAGCCAGGCGGTCGGGGTGGCAACACCTCTGGGGAGAACCGCCGCACGGGTGCTGCAGCTGTCCCAGGTGCCGGTGTACCTGGTGCCGCTGTTGCAGCGTCGACGCAGTGACGACGTGTGATTGGTAGAAAACGATAAAAAGTTCTAGATTTATCCGTCTAACCTTTAATATAGTTATATACCGTCGCTGATACCCGTGGCGTCTATCCGCTTTGAGGGACACATATGAAGCTTCAACAACTGCGCTACATCTGGGAAGTGGCGCACCACGACCTCAACGTTTCCGCTACTGCTCAAAGCCTTTACACCTCGCAACCCGGTATCAGCAAGCAGATCCGCCTGCTCGAAGATGAGTTGGGCGTTGAAGTGTTCGCACGCAGCGGCAAGCACCTGACCCGTGTCACCCCGGCCGGTGAGCGCATCATCACCACCGCCGGCGAGATCCTGCGCAAGGTCGAAAGCATCAAGCAGATCGCCCAGGAATTCTCCAACGAGAAAAAGGGCACCCTGTCGATCGCCACCACCCACACCCAGGCGCGTTATGCGCTGCCGCCGGTGATCAGCAGCTTTATCAAGCAGTACCCGGACGTGGCCTTGCACATGCACCAGGGCTCGCCGATGCAGATCGCCGAGATGGCCGCCGACGGCACCGTCGATTTCGCGATTGCCACCGAAGCGCTGGAATTGTTCGGCGACCTGGTGATGATGCCGTGCTACCGCTGGAACCGTTGCGTCGTGGTCCCACAAGGCCACCCATTGGCCAAGCTGCCGAAGCTGACCCTGGAAGCCCTGGCTGAATACCCGATCGTGACTTACGTGTTCGGTTTCACCGGCCGTTCGAAACTCGACGAAGCCTTCAGCCATCGCGGCCTGACGCCGAAAGTGGTGTTCACCGCGGCTGACGCCGACGTCATCAAGACTTATGTGCGCCTGGGCCTGGGTGTCGGTATCGTCGCCAAGATGGCGGTCGACACCAAGCTCGACAACGACCTGGTGGTGCTCGATGCCAGCGAGCTGTTCGAGTCCAGCGTGACCAAGATCGGCTTCCGTCGTGGCACCTTCCTGCGTGGTTTCATGTGCGACTTCATTGAAAAATTCGCGCCGCACCTGACGCGCGAAGTGATGGCCAAGGCCATCCAGTGCCACAACAAGCAGGAACTGGAAGAGCTGTTCGACGGCGTAGAACTACCGGTTCACTGATCGGCTTACTTCACCTCGGTAACAGCAAACTGTTGCCGAGCGCCCCCCACCAGAATCTCCACCTCATCCCCTTCGAACTTGCCCAACAGGCTTTTGCCCAAGGGCGAGCGTGGGGTGATGACGGTCACCGGTTGCCCCACCACATCGACCTTCAAGCCTGCGCCGTCCGGCGCCAGGAATAGCCACTGCTGGCGATCGTTTTCATCTGCCAACCCCAGTAATGCGCCCACTTCGATGCCGCGCTGGTCATCGTAGGCCCGCAGTTGCATGTTCTGGCAGAGCGTCAGCGCCTGCCGGATCTCCTCGACGCGTCGGGCCTGGCCGGCTGCCAGGTAAGAAGCCTCCAGGCCCAGGGTGTCGTACTTGTTCTCGGCGATGTTTTCTTCGTGGGTCGCGGTTTCGTACGCGGTTTGCGCGGCGCGCTGGGCGATATCGAGATCGACCGCGAGCTTGTCCAAAACCAACTGGTGAACGGCGTGTTTATTCATGGGCGGCTTTCGTGATCAATCGCAAAATTGCAGGACGTTGGCCCGGCTCTTGTCGTTGGGGGCGTTCTGGTCCTGTTGCAGCCAGAACTGGCATTTGGGGTTGGACAGGTTGCGCGGGTTGTTGCGGGCCTGGTCCAGGGTTTGCTGTTGCTCCTGCTTGCGCAGGTTCTCCTGGTACTGCTCGAACATCCGGTTCGGCGGCTCCGGTGCAACCACCTCCGGCTTGCCCAGTTGCTGCACCACTCGGGCCACCGGCGCCACGGTTTGCTCGGGCAGGTAGCGGGAAGCCAGCCACACGCTCAGCACAATGGCGATAAACCCCAGCCACAGGCCGAAGGCCACAGCGATACTGAGCTTGAACAGCGAGAACGAACGATCAGACATGGTGGCCTCCTGGCAGGCACGTGCGGCATGGCGCCGATTGTCCCACAGCCGCGCGCAGAATAATCGCGATCAACCCTTCTGTATCGAGGCATTTATACGGACAATCGAGCCTTTGAGCGTTGGAGCCCGGAATGAAAGCCCGCTGGGATATTTTTTGCAGCGTCGTCGATAACTACGGCGACATCGGCGTGACCTGGCGCCTGGCCCGGCAATTGGTGGCGGAACAAGGGTGTGCGGTGCGCTTGTGGGTCGATGACCTGCGGGCGTTCGAACGCATGTGCCCCGAGATTGATGTGCAGGTGCACCAGCAATGGCAAGAGGGCGTCGACGTGCGCTACTGGCCCTCCGACTGGCCGGCGACCGACGCGGCAGACGTGGTGATCGCTGCGTTCGCCTGTCAATTGCCGCCTGACTACATGGAGGCGATGGCCGCACGCGACCGCACGCCGCTGTGGATGAACCTGGATTACCTGAGCGCCGAAGACTGGGTGGTCGGCTGCCACGGTTTGCCCTCGGTGAAATTCAAGGGCGTGCAAAAGTACTTCTTCTTTCCCGGATTCCGTCCCGGCACCGGCGGCTTATTGCGTGAGGCGGGGCTGCTGGAACAGCGCGATGCCTTCCAGCAAGACGCCGCCGCCCGGCAGCAGTTTCTGCAGGCGCTTGGGGTTTTCCCGGTGGACGGTGCGCGGATGATGTCGTTGTTCGCCTATGAAAACGCCGGGCTGGCCAGTTGGCTCGACGTGCTGGCGGCCGATGGGCGCGCCACTCATCTGCTGGTGCCGGAAGGGCGGATCCTCGGAGATGTGCAGGGCTGGCTGGGGGTCGAGTCATTGGAAGTAGGTGATGTGCACCGGCGCGACGGGTTGACCGTGCAAGTGCTGCCGTTTGTGCGCCAAGAGCAATACGACCGACTGTTGTGGTGCTGCGACTTCAACGCCGTGCGCGGCGAAGACTCGTTCGTGCGGGCGCAATGGGCCGGGCGGCCACTGTTGTGGCATATCTATCGCCAGGACGAAGACATTCACCTGGACAAGCTCGATGCGTTCCTTGAGCTGTATACCGAAGGTCTGTCTCCGGCTGCGAAAGTCGCGTTGGTCGGCCTTTGGCAGGCCTGGAACGCTGATGGCGATATGGCACTTTGCTGGAAAATGCTGCTGGAACACTGGCCGGAAGTGACCGCGAACGCCGAGAAATGGGCTCTGGAACAAGGCTCGCGGACCGATCTTGCGACGGCGCTGGTACAGTTTTATGTAAATTGGATATGATACGCGACCTTGATTTTTGTAAATCCCATCCAAATTTCGGATATTCGCAATGAAAACTGGTAAAGAACTGAAACCCGGTACAGTGATCCGTCTCGAAAACGACCCTTGGCTGGTTCAGAAAGCTGAGTTCACCAAGTCTGGTCGTAACAGCGCAATCATGAAGACCAAGCTGAAGAACCTGCTGACCGGTTACAAGACCGAGATCGTCTACAGCGCCGATGACAAACTGGACGACGTGATCCTCGACCGCAAAGAAGCGACCCTGTCCTTCATCAGCGGCGACACCTACACGTTCATGGACACCACCGACTACACCATGTACGAGCTGAACGCTGAAGACATCGAAGCCGTTCTGCCGTTCGTGGAAGAAGGCATGGAAGACGTCTGCGAAGCTATCTTCTTCGAAGACCGTCTGGTTTCCGTAGAGCTGCCGACCACTATCGTGCGTAAGGTTGCCTACACCGAAGGTTCCGCTCGCGGCGACACTTCGGGCAAGGTGATGAAGCCTGCCAAGCTGGCTAACGGTACCGAACTGCAAGTAGCCGATTTCATCGAAATCGACGACCTGATCGAGATCGACACCCGTGAAGGTGGTTCGTACAAAGGTCGCGCCAAGAAGTAATTCTTGCGCCACCGATACGATAAAAAAAGCCCGACCATGCGTCGGGCTTTTTTGTGGGTGCCGGTTTTTACTTCAGGTGTTGCTTCAGCTCCTCGGACGCCTGCAGCAGCGCCGAACGAACCTCCGGTACCTGGCTGACGACATTCAGCAAACCGTAGTCATGGATCATGCCGTTGTAGCGCACGGCGGTCACCGGTACACCGGCTTCATCCAGCTTGCGGGCATAGGCTTCGCCTTCGTCACGCAGCACGTCCGAGCCTGCGGTCTGAATCAACGCAGGTGGCAAACCCTTGAGCTGCGCGGTGCTTGCCCGCAGGGGCGACGCATAGATCTCGGCGCGCTGGTTGGTGTCGGTGGTGTAGTTGTCCCAGAACCACTTCATCATGTTGCGGGTCAGGAAGTGGCCTTCGGCAAACTGGTTGTAGGACCCGGTGTCGAAGTTGGCGTCGGTCACCGGCCACAACAGCAGTTGGAACTTGATTGACGGAGTGCCCCTGTCCTTGGCCATCAGGCTGACCACCGCTGCCATGTTGCCGCCGACGCTGTTGCCGGCGACGGCCAGGCGTTTGCCATCGACGTTGATCTCGCTGCCGTGTTCGGCCACCCACTTGGTTGCCCCGTACGCCTGGTTGATCGCCACAGGGTAGTGCGCTTCAGGTGATGGCGTGTAGTTGACGAACACCGCCGCCGCTCCGGACCCCACCACCAGGTCACGCACCAGGCGCTCGTGGGTCGGGAAATCCCCGAGTACCCAGCCACCGCCGTGGAAGAACATGAACACCGGCAATGTGCCCTTGACCCCGGCCGGACGCACGATGGTCAGGCTCAGCGGCTGGCCATCGACCTGAATGGTCTTCTGGCTCACGTCGGCCTTGGGCAGCGTCAGTTTCACGCCTGACTGTGCGCCTGTCAGCACCGCACGGGCTTCCCTGGGCGTCAGTTGCTCCATCGGTTTGCCGGTGCCGGCGTTCAGTACATCGAGAAACGCCTGGGTGTTGTGTTCCACGTCACCGCTGGCCGCAAAGGCATTGGTGATCGAGAAGGCGAGCAGGGTGCCGGTGAGTACTTTGCCAAATGTGTTCATGTTCTTCTCCAAAAAACCGCGTGGGTCAGACGGTTACGTGCAGGCGTACATCGACGTTGCCACGGGTGGCGTTGGAGTAAGGGCAGACCTGGTGCGCAGCGTCGACCAGGCTTTGCGCGTCGTCCTGGGCCAGGCCGGGCAAGCTGACGTGCAGGTCGATGTCCAGGCCGAAACCGCCGGGGATTTGACCGATGCCGACGTGGGCAGTGATCGAAGCGTCATCCGGGATTTTGCGTTTGGTCTGGCTGGCGACGAATTTCAGGGCACCGATGAAGCAGGCGGAGTAACCGGCGGCGAACAGTTGTTCCGGGTTGGTGGCCTGGCCACCCGCGCCGCCCAGTTCTTTTGGCGTGGAGAGTTTTACATCGAGGATGTTGTCGCTGGAAACAGCACGACCATCACGGCCGCCGGTGGCGGTGGCTACTGCGGTGTAGAGAGCTTGCATGGTGATTTCCTCGTCAGTGTTTGCGCTAAATGTTTGCGCGCTAAGTAAGTGGCGAGGTGAATGTATCGCGCTAATAGTTAGTGCGCAAGATATATTTGGAAAATATTTTGTGTGCTTTGATAGCCAGGCATTGCACAAACAAATGTGGGAGCGGGCTTGCTCGCGAATGCGGTGTGACAGTCACTAGATGCATTGACTGATCCACCGCATTCGCGAGCAAGCCCGCTCCCACATTTTTGATGCGTGGTGCCTTTAGAGGGAGACTTGCAGGTTTTTTCGCAGTGCCAGTAAATCGCCCTGCAGCTTGCGCAACTGCTCGATGTCCAGCCCGCTGGCGCCCAGGATGCACTGTGGAATATTTATGGCTTTGTCCCGCAGGGCGCGCCCGGCCTCGGTCAATTCAACCACCACCACGCGCTCGTCTTCGCGGCTGCGGGTGCGGCTGAGCAGGCCTTCGGCTTCCAGGCGCTTGAGCAGTGGCGTCAGGGAGCCGGGATCCGTCAGCAGGCGATTGCTGATTTCGCCTACGGTCAAGCCATCCTCTTCCCAGAGCACCATCATGGCCAGGTACTGCGGATAGGTCAGGCCGAGGGCTTGCAGCAGGGGTTTGTAGACCTTGGTCATCAACAACGAGGTGGAATGCAGGGCAAAACACAGTTGGTTGTCGAGCAGCAAGGATTCGCAGGTATCGAGGGGCTTGGTCATGGCAGTGCCTTAAAACGTGTCTGGTTTCGAATCTAGCGGGCAAATCTTTAACGCGCCAGACAATTCTGTCCGGCCGGTCAACCCAGGCCGCTTTGCAGTGCCAGGTCCCAGGGCGGCACAGGGCTGAAGCGCGCCTTGAGGTATTCCAGCAACAAGCGGCTGCGGGCGTTGGCGTGTTGCTCCAGGCGTAGCGCATAGATACCCGCGGTTTCAGGCGTCGGCAGGCCGTTCTCGCAGAACAGCGGGACCAGTTCACCGCGCACCAGGTATTCACTGGCGAGCCAGGTGGGCAGATGCGCAACACCCAGTCCGGCCAGCGCGCCTGAAAGCAGGGCTTCGGCGTTATTGGCGCTCATGCGAATGCGCTGCGGGCGGTAGGTGGATTTGCGCCCATCGAGCTCAAAACGCCAGGCGAACATCGGTGCCAGGCCTTCCCAATCCAGGCCGTCATGCTCGCTTAACTGGCTGGGATGGGTCGGCGTGCCACGGCTTTTCAGGTAGGCCGGGCTTGCGCAAGCGATGCGCACAATGCTGGCCAGTGGCGTGGCAATCAGCCGGGTGTCGACGATATGCCCGGCCCGCAGCACCAGGTCGACCTTGCCCAGATGCTCGCCCTGCATGTCGACAAAGCTGTCGATCAAGTGCAGGTGCACGTCCAGTCCCGGATAGACATTGAGAAAGTCAGCGATGGCAGGCGCCAAATGCCGCCTGCCGAAAGCCGCCGGTGCGTCCACGCGGATCAGCCCCTCAGGCGCATGACTCAGCGACACCGCTTCGGCCCGCGCCAGTTGCAGTTCGCTGACAATCCGCCGGGCGCGCTCGGCAAACGCCAGGCCGGCGGGCGTCGGCACCACCGCATGGGTGCTGCGTTGAAACAGCCGGCTACCCACCGAGCTTTCCAGGCTGTCGATGCGCCGCGCCACGGCCGAGGGCGTGAGCGGGTGACGGCGCGCGGCTGCGGAAAAGCTGCCGGCTTCCAGTACGTCGAGAAACAGGCTCAGTTGATCGGTCAATGTATTGGGGTTCATCAGCGTCTGCTTGTGCGAGATTGGCACAGCCATTGTGCGTTGCTGTGCGTTTCCGCACCAGAGCGGACTGCGTAGCATGCAAGGCCTGGGAACAGCAGGAGCGAGCGGGTGGCAGATTTAACGTTGTATTTAATGCTGGGCGTAGCGTTGGGCACGGTCGGTGGCTTGTTCGGCATCGGCGGCGGGCTGATTGCCATTCCCGTGCTGGGGGTATTTTTCGGCCTCGACCAGCAGATCGCCCAAGGCACGGCCCTGGTGATGGTGGTGCCGAATGTGATGCTGGCGTTGTGGCGTTATCACCAGCGCAACCGGATTGAATTGCGTCATGCACTGCCGTTGGGCGTGATGGGTTTTTCCTTCGCCTGGCTGGGCTCGATCTGGGCGGTGGGGATCGATGCTGACGTGATGCGGGTGGGTTTTATCGCGTTTCTGCTGGTATTGGCGTCCTACAACCTGCTGCGAATGTTTACCCACAATGCACCGCCGTCAGCGCAGATGCGTTATTCCTGGCCGTGGCTTGGGGTGTTGGGCGCGGCGTCGGGCTCCATGGGTGGCTTGTTCGGGGTAGGCGGTGCAGTGGTTGCCACGCCGGTGCTGACCAGCATCTTCGGCACCAGCCAGGTGGTGGCCCAAGGGCTGTCGCTGGCCCTGGCCCTGCCGAGCACCAGCGTGACCCTGGTGACCTACGCCTGGCACCACGAAGTGGACTGGCTGATCGGCGTGCCTTTGGCCGTCGGCGGTTTGCTCAGTATCAGTTGGGGCGTGAAAGTCGCCCACGCCATGCCGGAGCGCATGTTACGCGGGCTGTTCTGCGGGTTCCTGGCGGTGTGTGCGGTGATGCTGACGTTTAAAGTTTGAAGCCTTCGAGGATGTATTCGGCGAGGCATTCGGTAATCGGCGAGGTGGTGCGCGGGTTGCGCAACAGCCGCAGGTTGACCGACGGCAGCGGCGGAAAACCGTCCGCTGTGCCCAATATGCGCAGGTCTTCGGTCACCAGGCTTTCCATATTGATCGTGACGGCCAGGCCGGCACCCACCACTGCGAGGATCGCGGCCCCGTTGGAGCTGTGATACGCCAGTCGGTACTCCTGCCCCTGGGCGTCCAGCGCGGCGCGTGCCCACTGCGTGCAAAAACTGTCGAGGCCGGAAATGGCCAGGGGCAGGGCGCTGTGCTCATCCATGCAGAAGCAGGGCGCCGCCACCCACACCATGCGTTCATGGCGCAGCAGTTCGCCGATTTCATTTCCCGGTTCGCGGCTGATAACGGTCAGGTCGAGGTCCCGGCGCTGCATCAGCACCGGCGACGACTCACAGTGCATTTCAATCTGGATCAGCGGGTAAGCCTTGGAGAAGCGCTTGAGAATCCCCGGCAAGTAGCGCATCACGTAATCGTCCGGGGTGCCGATGCGCACCAACCCGACCATGTGCGGCTCGCGCAGGGTGTTGAACACCTCGCTGTGCAGCTTCAGGATCCGGCGCGCGTAGCCGAGCAGCACCTGGCCTTCGGGCGTCAACCGCACCTGGCGGCCATCGCGCTCGAACAACTTGCGCTGCAACACATCTTCTTCCAGGCGCTTCATCTGCATGCTTACCGCCGACTGGGTGCGGTTGACCTGCTCGCCGGCGCGGGTAAAGCCCCCTTGATCAGCGATGGCGACGAAGGTGCGCAGCACCTCGGTGTCGATACTCGGGTAGCTGGACAATTGATCAATCTCCGAGATGTATTGCATAAGAAACATTCGTTGGATTGATCATAGCGCCAGGCACAGACTTCAGTCATCCCCACTGGAGGGCGAGATGATGAAAGGTCAAAGAGGCTTTGTACTGATGGCGAAGAGGCCGTTTTCCGGGCTGCTTCAACTGGGTTCCCGGTGGATGGCCGTGCACCGTGAGCGTCAGCTGTTGATGAGCATGAGCGATGAGGCGCTCAAGGACATCGGGCTCAACCGTGGCGATGTCGAGCAGGAAAGCCGCCGGCATTTTTGGGAAGACCCGCTGCGAAAATGACTCGGGATGCAGTAGGGTGGTTCGCGAGCACACAAGGAGATGCCCATGCCCGCAGAACTGTCCTTTTCCCTCAAGCAGGCGCGACGCCTGGCGCTGGCCGCCCAGGGTTTTTCCGGGCGCCAGCCGCCGGCGTTGATCAAGGCGGCGCAGGTCAATCGCCTGGTTGAGCGTTTGGGCGTGTTGCAGATTGATTCGGTAAATGCGGTGGTGCGTTCGCACTACCTGCCGCTGTTTTCCCGTCTGGGGCATTACTCTCCGTTGATTCTAGAACAGGCCGCCTGGAGTTCGGGGCGGCGCCGCTCGCTGTTCGAATATTGGGGCCATGAGGCGTCGTTGTTGCCAATGGCGCTGTACCCATTGATGCGCTGGCGTATGGAACGGGCGGCCCGGGGGCAGGGGATCTATCAGCAAATGGCGCGTTTTGGTCGCGAGCAGCAGGCCACCATCGCCCGGGTGCTGGGCATCGTCGAACAACAAGGCGCCCTGGGTGCGGGCAGTTTGTCGACCCGCGAGGAGCGCGCCGGCCCGTGGTGGGACTGGAGCGATGAAAAGCATGCGCTGGAATGGTTGTTCGCCGCCGGCCAGGTGACCGTCGCCGGGAGGCGGGGTTTTGAGCGTTTGTATGACCTGCCGGAGCGTGTGATCCCGGCCGACATTCTCCAGCAACCCCCCTTGGACGAGGCTGAGGCGCAACGCGGTTTGCTGCTGCACAGCGCCACGGCGCTGGGGGTGGGCACTGAAAAAGACCTGCGCGACTACTTCCGTCTGGACCCGGCCGACAGCCGTGGGCGCCTGGCGGAGCTGGTCGAGGATGGGCAATTGATCACCTGCGAGGTCCAGGGCTGGAAACAGCCGGCTTATTGCCTGCCCGAGCCGAAAGTCCCGCGCAAGGTGCCTGCCAGCGCACTGTTATCGCCTTTTGATTCGCTGATCTGGGAGCGCAGCCGTACCGAGCGGTTGTTCGATTTCCGCTATCGGCTGGAGATCTACACGCCCCAGGACAAGCGGGTATATGGCTACTACGTGCTGCCGTTCCTGCACAACGAGCGGATTGCCGCGCGCGTGGATCTGCGGGCGGAGCGGGCGGCCGGACGCCTGGCGGTGTATGCCGTTCACGAGGAAGAGCCGGGGCTGGACGAGGAGGGCATGCGCGCGCTGGCCCTGAATCTGCGGCAGATGGCCGACTGGCTCGGGCTTGAGCAGATACAGCTCAATTGCCAGCGGGCCAGTGCGGCACGGTTGCGGGTAGAGCTTTTAACGCTTGACCTGTTTTAGCGTCTCGGCGATCAGGAATGCCAATTCCAGCGACTGATCGGCATTCATCCGTGGGTCGCAGTGGGTGTGGTAGCGGTCCGACAGCCCGTCTTCAGTAATCGGCCGCGCGCCACCGATGCACTCGGTGACGTTCTGCCCGGTCATCTCGATATGAATCCCGCCGGCGTAAGTGCCTTCGGCTTCATGCACCTGGAAGAACTCCTTCACCTCACTGAGAATCTGCGCGAAGTCCCGTGTCTTGTAGCCGCTGCTGGCCTTGATGGTGTTGCCGTGCATCGGGTCGGAACTCCACAGCACCTGCTTGCCCTCGCGCTGTACCGCGCGGATCAGGTTGGGCAGATGGTCGCCGACCTTGCTGGCACCCATGCGCGCAATCAGGTTCAGGCGGCCCGGGTCGTTGTCCGGGTTGAGGATGTCGATCAGGCGGATCAGGTCGTCGGGGTTCATGCTCGGGCCGACCTTGACCCCGATCGGGTTGTTCACCCCGCGCAGGAATTCGACGTGGGCACCGTCAAGTTGGCGGGTGCGATCACCGATCCAGAGCATGTGTGCCGAGCAGTCGTAATAGTCGTTGGTCAGGCTGTCGCGGCGCACGAAGGCTTGTTCGTAGTTGAGCAGCAGCGCTTCGTGGGCGGTGAAGAAACTGGTCTCGCGCAGTTGCGGCGAGCTGTCCATGCCACAGGCACGCATGAAGGCCAGGGTTTCGTCGATGCGGTCGGCCAGTTGGCTGTACTTCTCGGCCAGGGCGGAGTTGGCGATGAAGTCCAGGTTCCACTTGTGCACCTGGTGCAGGTCGGCAAAACCGCCCTGGGCAAACGCCCGCAGCAGGTTCAGGGTGGCGGTGGACTGGTGGTAGGACTGCAGCAGGCGGTCCGGATCGGGCACGCGGCTTTTTTCGTCGAAGCCGATACCGTTGACGATATCGCCGCGGTAGGCGGGCAGGGTGATGCCGTCGATGGTTTCATCGTTGGAAGAGCGCGGCTTGGCGAACTGGCCCGCCATACGCCCGACCTTGACCACCGGGCAGCCGGCAGCGAAGGTCATCACAATCGCCATCTGCAGCAGCACCTTGAAGGTGTCGCGGATTTTTGCCGCCGAGAACTCGGCAAAACTCTCGGCGCAATCGCCGCCTTGCAACAGGAAGGCGCGACCCTGGGTCACCTCGGCAAACTGACGGCGCAACTCACGGGCTTCACCGGCAAACACCAGCGGCGGATAGCTCGCCAGGTTTTGCTCGACCTGCGACAAATGCGCGGCGTCAGGGTACTGGGGTTGTTGCTGGATCGGCAGGGCGCGCCAGCTGTCGGGGCTCCAGGGTTGGCTCATCATGAACTCGAGTGATTTGCGGTCGGGCCGTCATGTTATCAGCAATTAGTACGTGACCTGCTGCCGCCGGTTCGCCCACAATCCCGGCTTTCCCGTTGGCACGCCGTTAGGAGTTGCAATGTCTGAGGAGCGCGTCGAGCGCCTGCTGGCCGAGGTCCATGATGACTTCGGCATGATCCGCGTGCTGGAAGTGGCCGATTACCGCTTTCTCGAGTTTGGCGATGCCATCGAGCAGAGTTGTGTGTTTACTGCTGACCCGAGCTGGTTGGAGTATGACTACACCCGCGCGATGCTGATTGGGGCGTTGTGCCATGAGCAGCCGGAGAGTGCGTTGTTCCTGGGCTTGGGCGCTGGGACGTTGACCCAGGCTTGCCTGAAGTTTCTGCCTTTGGAAGATGTTGAGGCCATCGAACTGCGGCCTGATGTGCCGCGCCTGGCCATTGAGTACTTGGGGCTGGATGATGATCCTCGGCTGTATATCCGCGTTGGGGATGCGTTGGAATTGCTGCCTTCGGCTGAGTCGGCGGACCTGATTTTTGTCGACCTGTATACGGATGTTGGCCCTGGGGTTGGGCACCTGGCCTGGACGTTTCTGGAGAATTGCCAGAAGAAGCTGAACCCGGGGGGGTGGTTGGTGATTAATCAGTGGGCTACGGATGATGGGAAGCCTTTGGGGGCGGCGTTGTTGCGTGGGTTGTATCACCGGCATTATTGGGAGTTGCCGGTGAAGGAGGGGAATGTGATTTTGCTGGTGCCGGCGGATCTGGATCAGGTGCTCGATGTGGCGGCGTTGTCGGCGCGGGCTGAGGGGTTGGCGTCGCGGTTGGGGTATTCGTTGCAGTCGCTGATCAAGGCGATTCGGCCGGCTACGTAGGGTTTTGATTGTGTACATATCCGTTGCTGC